>CANGCU010000030.1 GCA_947452355.1 Microbacteriaceae bacterium
AACGTTGTCGGGCGACCGCCAGTGGCAGAAGCAAAGACGTCGCGGACGGACTCCAACCCGGAACCGGATTCACGGTCGGCGTAGGCGTGGATCGACAGATAGCCATCGTCCGCGAGGTGGTCGAGCAGTTCCCGAACAGCCTCGAGGACCTTAGACGCCGCTGGCGAATATCCGACCGCGGTAATCTCTACCGCGCCGTCTACCGCGAACGGTGTGACCGTCTCTGGGGTTCCATCGAGGAACGCACGCGCGGCGATTTTGGCCGATTCGACGTCGGGCTGGTCAAACGGATTGATGCCCAAAATGTGACCCGCGACGGCCGTGGCCACCTCCCAGACGAGCAATTGGGCACCAAGCGGACCAGCGACCGACACAGAATCGTCGGTTGCAGTCGACACGTCATCAACGATGTGGACGGGCAAAAGGTCCTGCGCAGCGAGATCCGCCGCTCGGGGTTCCAACACAACGGGCAAGACACCCGTGTGGTTCTTTCCCGTCGATTCAGCGACCAATTGTTCAATCCAGTCGCCGATGCCAACGATGGATGAATTCGACGAGATGATTCCCATCTTGTCGCGACGGGGTTGCGTCCCCGCAATCGCTACTCCGAGAATCAGCCCAGGATTTGACGCCGAGTCGTCGAGAAGCGCCGGCAACGCCGCATCCGCATCGTCCAGCAAGGCAGCGATGTCGACTCCTGCGAGGCCGGTTGGCACAAGGCCGAATGCGGTCAATGCGGAGTAGCGCCCACCCACGTTGGGGTCGGCGTTAAACACGCGGTAACCTGCGTCACGTGACGCGACGTCGAGGGGAGAGCCGGGGTCGGTCACAATGACAATTCGACTTAACGGGTCAATTCCGGCTGCCGTGAAAGCCGCCTCGAATGCGCGCTTCTGCGAATCCGTTTCCGCGGTCGATCCCGATTTGGAAGAAACGACGACTGCCGTCTGCTCAAGGTCCGTGTCCACGACACGAGACACCTGGGTCGGGTGGGTCGCATCGAGAACGACAAGATCAACACCCTCGGTGCGCGTAATTACCTCGGGTGCAAGCGACGAACCACCCATTCCGCACAACACGATTCGATTCAGACCTCGGGCACGAAATTCGTCACGCAGTTCAAGGATTTCATCGACAAGTTGCCTGGACTGTGTACTCGCACGAACCCAGCCAAGTCGGACGGCGGCCTCGGATTCGGCGTCAGGGCCCCACAGGGTCGAGTCACCTTCCCCTACTCGCGACGCGAAGTGATTGGCAACGAGGGTGGGAACAAGTCTCGCGACGGCATCTGCCGCAACGCCAGAAACCGAGACAACGGTCATCGCGCGGTGCCCATGGCGGCGGTCACGATGTCGAGAAGTTCGTTCCACGAAACGATGAACTTGTCGACGCCTTCGCGCTCAAGAAGAGTCGTGACCTCGACAATGGAAATCCCCATTTTTTCGATTTCGGCGAGAACGTTGCGCGCGTCATCGTACGTACCGCTCACGGCGTCCCCGTGCACGGGGGCATGGTCAAAAGTTGCCTCAAGTGTCTTCTCGGGCATGGTGTTGACGGTGTCCGGAGCCGCCAATTCGGTCACATACAACGTGTCGGGAAGAGCGGGGTCCTTCACGCCGGTTGACGCCCAGAGCGGGCGCTGAAGATTTGCGCCGGCCGACGCGAGAGTTAGCGCACGTTCCGTCGAGAACTTCTGTTCGAACAGCTCGTAAGCGAGTCGTGCATTCGCGACGCCCGCTTTGCTCTTGAGGGACAATGCCTCATCCGTGGCGATTGCGACAAGTCGTTTGTCAATCTCGGTGTCGACGCGTGAGACAAAGAACGACGCGACAGAGTGAATGGTGGAGAGGTCGTGCCCGTTCGATTGTGCCTGTTCGAGACCAGCGAGATACGCGTCAATGACCTCGGCGTAGCGTTCGAGCGAGAAGATCAGGGTGACGTTGACGCTGATTCCTTCGGCCAGAACCGCGGTGATCGCGCCGAGTCCTTCCCGTGTAGCCGGAATCTTGATCATGACGTTGTCACGACCGACACGGGCAAACAACTGTTTCGCCTGAGCAACCGTGGCCGCTGCATCAAATGCAAGAGTTGGTTCAACCTCGATTGACACCCGACCGTCTCGACCGTTAGTTCGTTCATACACCGGTCGGAAAATGTCACACGCTGCGGCGACATCGTCGGTGGTCGCCGCGAACACGGCGTCCGTCACCGAAGCGCCCGACGCGGCAAGCTCGGCAATCTGCGGCCCATAGGACTGTCCTGTGGCGAGTGCCGAAGCGAAGATCGTCGGATTGGTCGTCACACCGACGACGTTGCGATTCGCGATGAGTGATTGGAGCGAGCCCGAATTGATGCGATCACGCGAGAGGTCATCGAGCCATATCGAGACTCCAACGTCGGAGAGTTCCTGGGTGGGGCTGGTCACAGTGTGCCTTTCGAATTAGGACAGAAGAGATTCCGCCGCGGTTGCGACAGCGTCAGCGGTGATTCCGAATTCACGGAAAAGAGTTTGGTAGTCGGCGGATGCACCAAAGTGTTCGATCGATACCGACGCGCCATTCGCCCCGACATATGCCGACCAGCCGAGCGCAAGACCCGCCTCGACGGACACGCGAGCACTGACTGCTGCGGGCAGAACAGATTCACGGTAATCCGCTGACTGTTCGGCGAACCATTCAAGACACGGTGCGGATACAACCCGAGCACCAATTCCCTTTGACTCAAGCAGCGCGCGGGCATCAACCGCGACGGACACCTCAGAACCTGTCGCGATCAGGATCACATCAACAGTTCCCGTGGGGGAGTCGACGAGGGTGTACGCACCCTTCGCCGTGTGATGTGCCGGCGCGAATTCGGTCGCCGACGCTGCCGCCGATCGTTCGAAGACCGGGAGGTTCTGACGTGACAGAGCGATACCCGCGGGTCCGTTTCGACGTTCAAGAATGTTCTTCCACGCCCAGGCCGTCTCATTCGCGTCTGCTGGTCGGACGACGTCAAGGCCGGGAATTGCTCGCAACGTCGCTAACTGCTCGATCGGTTGATGGGTCGGACCGTCTTCGCCCAATGCGACGGAGTCATGTGTCCAGACAAAGATGGACGGCGTCTTCATCAATGCGGCAAGGCGCACGGCCGGACGCATGTAGTCACTGAAGATGAGGAACGTGCCACCGTACGAACGAGTCGGACCGTGAAGGGAAATTCCGTTCAGAATTGCACCCATCGCGTGCTCTCGAATGCCGAAGTGCAGGACGCGACCGTACAGGTCGCCACTGAAGTGGTGGGTCGAGTGCTCGGCCGGCACAAAGGACGCGGCGCCATCGATTGTCGTGAGGTTCGATTCAGCGAGATCCGACGAACCACCCCACAGTTCGGGCATGACCGCAGCGATTGCGTTAAGAACTTTTCCACTCGCAGCACGGGTTGCGAGCGCGGTTCCGGGCTCAAAAATCGGAAGTGCATCGTCAATTCCCGCTGGAAGCTGGCCCGCTTGGAGGCGCTTCAGAAGTGTGGCGTGTTCGGGATTTGCCTCTGCCCACTCAGCGAAGCGACCGTCCCATTCGGACCGCATGATGGACGCGCGGTCTTTCAACGATCGAGTGTGTGTAAGCACATCCGCGGGGACGACGAACGATTGTTCGGGATCCCAACCCAATGCGACTTTCGTCGCCTTGGCTTCATCCGACCCCAGTGCCGAACCGTGAATCTTGCCGGTGTTTTGCTTTGTTGGTGCCGGCCAACCGATGATGGTCTTCAGAATAATGAGCGACGGCTTGTGCGTCTCGGCCTTCGCGGCCTCGATTGCGGCGTGAAGAGCGGGTACGTCCTCGACATATCCCTTCGGAGTTCGCCACGAAACCTCACGAACGTCCCAGCCATACGAGCGATAACGAGCTGCGACATCCTCGGTGAATGCAATGTTGGTGTCGTCTTCGATCGAAATCTGGTTCGAGTCGTAAATCACGACAAGGTTCCCCAATTGTTGGTGCCCAGCAAGAGACGATGCCTCTGACGTGACTCCTTCCTGCATGTCGCCATCGCCACAAATCACGTAGGTGTGGTGGTCGAACGGGGATGTCCCAGGTTGGGCCGTTGGGTCGAACAGTCCGCGCTCATAGCGCTGTGCATACGCCATCCCAACCGCGGAGGCAAGCCCTTGACCGAGAGGGCCAGTGGTGATTTCGACACCCTTCGTGTGGCCAAATTCGGGGTGTCCGGGGGTTTGCGAACCCCACGTGCGGAAGGCTTTGAGGTCGTCGAGTTCCAGCCCGAAACCCCCGAGGAAGAGTTGTGTGTATTGGGTCAGTGAAGAATGCCCAATAGAAAGAACGAATCGATCACGACCGATCCAGTGTGTATCCGTCGGGTCGTGACGCATGACCTTTTGGTACAGGAGGTAGGCCACAGGCGCCATTGACATCGCGGTTCCTGGATGGCCGTTGCCGACCTTTTCCACCGCGTCGACTGCCAGCAGTCGAGCCGTGTTCACCGCCGCGTCATCGAGTTCGGTCCAGCGCAATTTCGTCATCAATCATCCAATCTCGAGAGAACGGTCAGCGCCTCAGAACAACACGCGGTGACGACGATGGCACACGGTTGGCGCGGTAATGGTGGTGAGGTCATTCTAACGGGATTCGGGCTGTACCAGCAGAGAATAGACTTATCGGGTGACGTCGACCAGCCTTCCCCCCTCGATTGGAAGAGCCAGTTTTCGACCTGCGATTCGTCGGATCAGCGCGTACGTCGCCCTGATGAAACCTCGCGTGATCGAGCTATTGCTCGTCACGACCGCGCCTGTAATGTTCCTCGCAGCTCGCGGAGTACCGAATATGTGGGTGGTTCTCGGAACTCTCGTAGGCGGCACACTGAGTGCCGGCTCAGCGAATGCCTTCAACATGTACATCGACCGCGACATCGACATCCTGATGGCGCGCACCAAGGGCCGTCCAATCGTCTCGGGAGAAATTTCTCCCGCAAAGGCACTGGCATTCGCCACCGGCATCGGAGTTGCGTCACTTGTCGTGCTGTATTTCGTCGCAAATTTGCTCGCCGCGCTGCTCGCGTTGCTTGCAATTCTCTTTTACGTCTTCGTATACACACTTCTGTTGAAGCGGCGAACAGAACAGAACATCGTGTGGGGCGGGATCGCGGGATGTTTTCCTGTCCTGATCGGCTGGGCGGCCGTGACGGGTGAACTCGAACTAACGCCCTGGATCCTGTTTGTCGTCGTGTTCCTCTGGACTCCAGCTCATTATTGGCCACTGAGTCTTCGATACGTCGACGATTACGCCGCAGCGTCAGTGCCGATGTTGAGCGTGCTTCGGCCGCGGGTTGCGGTGGGGCTGCAGGTGATCTTGTATGCGTGGGCGACCGTCGTTGCATCACTTGTTCTTATTCCCGTAGCGCCGATGGGTCTCGTCTACAGCGCAGTCGCAGTCCTTGCCGGATGCTGGTTCATCGTCGAAACACACGTCTTGTACAACAAATCAATCGGCGGGGTCACGGCGAACCCGATGCGCGTTTTTCACGCGAGTAATAGTTACTTGACCGCGCTCTTCATTGCGGTTGCCATCGATCCGCTCATCGCACTGCGATAAATCGCTGCCGTTGCGATGGCCGTCGTCATCATCGCCATCAACACATGCGCGGCGACGAGGGGGACAGGTAACCCTGTTCGCGACTGGACGACTCCGACGATCGCCTGAGCGACGAGCGCGAACAAGAGAGCGGCCATCCATCGTCGTGCACGGACATTACCCGTGAACCAAGCGACGTTGACCAGAACGATGCTGGCGTAGGCCGGCCACGAATGCACGTGCTGAATGAGCTCTGGTTCAAGACCGTTGCGCGGAGCGGCCGCGTCACCAGCGTGTGGCCCAGAGCCGGTAGTCAGGATGCCCATGAGCAGCGTCATGAGCGTCGACGCAACGAGAAGCCACGAGACAACCGGTACAGCGCGAAGTCGAGCCGTTTCCGTGCCGTCATAGACGCGGATGACCAGAATTGTCGCGACAACGGTCATCGCAATCGACAAAACGAAGTGAAACCCAACCACGTAAGGATTCAGCTTCATCCACACCGAAATTCCACCAACGACTGCTTGGAGTGGGATTCCCGCGAGAAGCACGATTCCGAGTCGCCAGAGATCTCGGTGTTCGCGGCGCAATCTCCAGAGTGCCACTAACACCAGAACGGTGACGATCAGCAGGACGAACGTCAAGAGTCGATTACCGAATTCGATGATGCCGTGAATCCCCATTTCTGGGGTGGTAACGAGCGAGTCCTCGGTGCACAGCGGCCAGGTTGGGCAGCCGAGCCCGGAGGCCGTCAGGCGAACAAGAGCGCCCGTGACCGTGATTCCAATGTTCGCAATCAACACTGCCCAGACGATCACACGAACAAATCGAGAGCGGAGTGTCGACGGTAACGAGAGGACCATGAGTGCCTAACGGGTAGGATGAGAAAGCGAGCCGAACGGCTTCCAGTCTAGGTTCGCACCGCACGTGGTGCGGTTCGTCGGCACGATGAACGTGTTTGAGACGAGAAAGGACACCATGGGAGACATCATCGTCGACCGACCGGAACTCGAGGGTCTTGGTCAGTACGAATTCGGATGGCACGACTCCGACTCTGCAGGAGCGAGCGCTCAACGCGGTATCAATGCGGACGTCGTCAAGGACATCTCTCGCCGCAAGAACGAGCCCGAATGGATGCTCGAACGTCGGCTCAAGGCTCTGGAACTCTTCTTCAAAAAGCCGATGCCGAACTGGGGCGCTGACCTGTCCGACATCGATTTCGACAACATCAAATACTTCGTCAAATCCACCGAGCGCCAGGCGCAATCCTGGGAAGACCTTCCCGAAGACATTCGTAAGACCTACGAACGACTCGGCATTCCTGAGGCGGAACGGCAGCGCCTCGTCGCCGGCGTCGCCGCGCAATACGAATCCGAAGTCGTGTACCACCAAATTCGCGAAGACCTCGAACAACAGGGCGTCCTGTTCCTGGATACCGACACGGCACTTCGGGAACACCCCGAAATTTTCAAGGAATACTTCGGCACCATCATCCCCAGTGGTGACAACAAGTTTGCTGCGCTCAACACAGCGGTCTGGTCGGGCGGTTCGTTCGTCTACGTCCCCAAGGGTGTTCACGTCGAAATTCCGCTTCAGGCCTATTTCCGAATCAACACCGAGAACATGGGTCAGTTCGAGCGCACCCTGATCATCGCCGACGAAGATTCCTACATTCACTACATCGAGGGGTGCACCGCGCCCATCTACAAGACGGATTCACTCCACTCGGCGGTTGTCGAAATTGTCGTCAAGAAGGGCGCGCGCGTCCGCTACACCACGATTCAGAACTGGTCGACGAACGTCTACAACCTCGTGACAAAGCGTGCGGTCGCTCACGAGCGCGCGACGATGGAATGGGTCGACGGAAACATCGGCTCGAAGGTGACGATGAAGTATCCGTCGATCTTCCTCGTGGGCGAACACGCGAAGGGCGAGACCCTCTCGGTCGCGTTCGCGGGACCAGGGCAACACCAAGACGCCGGTGCCAAAATGATCCACCTCGCACCCAACACGACGTCCTCGATCATCTCGAAGTCGATTGCTCGTGGCGGCGGCCGTGCGGGTTACCGTGGTGAGGTTCGAATGGGCGAAAACGCGCATCACTCGGCCAACACTGTTAGATGTGACGCACTTCTCGTCGACACCATTTCGCGAAGCGACACCTACCCAGCGATTGACATTCGTGTCGACGATGTCCACCTCGGCCACGAGGCAACCGTTTCTCGAGTGAGCGAAGAACAACTTTTCTATCTGCAGTCACGCGGCATGCCGGAAGACGAGGCCATGGCCATGATTGTGCGTGGATTCATCGAGCCGATTGCTCGTGAGCTTCCGATGGAATACGCACTCGAATTAAACAAGTTGATCGAGATGAACATGGAAGGGTCGGTCGGTTAATGGCGGACTCTGCGACGACTCCTTCTGCCGCGCCCGAATGGTGGGAAACCCCTGTTCAGACGAGAAACGAACGTTTCGCATCGGCTAATCCCGATGAGTTCCCGCCGATTTCGATGCGGCAACCCGAGTGGCGACTCAGCCCAATCGAAGCACTCTCCGCGCTCGCTGACGGCGTGCTCGATGGCGGCCATTACGACGTCACCGTCTCAGGCGCACATCACGAGTGGACGCTGATGGCGGTTGCGGCCGGCAAAGCCGGACTACCCGAAGATCGCCTCTCTGCGCGAGCCTGGTCGGCCACCGTTGACGCGCTGGTTGTCCGTGTCGATGGCGATGGCGATCCCGTCACCATTCGCCGTTCACTCGACGGCGTCCGAGCGGCGCACCTCGTGATTGAGTTCACCCCGAACACTCACCGAACCGTCATCATCGAAAACCAGGGCGCGACGTCGCTCGCGGAAAACGTCGAGATCATTGCGCGCGACGGCTCCCATGCCCGAATCGTTCACCTCGGAGAGTGGGATAACACGTCAATCCACGCGGCGTCGCATTTCGTCCACGTCGATCGGGACGCGCACGTTGACCACGTACTGGTGTCGCTGAGTGGCGCAATTCAGCGAGTCAATCCGGCGATAACCCTCGCCGGAGCCGGTTCCGCTGTCGAGGCTTACGGGTTGTATTTCGCCGACCGTGGCCGTCACATCGAGCACCAGGTGTTCGTTCACCACAAAGCACCGCAGACTCGATCAAACGTGCTCTACAAAGGGGCGCTTCACGGGAAGGGAACCCACACCGTGTGGGTCGGGGACGTGCTGATTGGCGCAGACGCAACCGGTACAGATTCCTACGAAGCGAATCGCAACCTCATCCTGTCGGACGGCGCGCGGGCCGATTCGGTCCCGAACCTCGAAATCGAAACCGGGGACATTGCCGGAGCCGGTCACGCGAGTGCAACGGGACGTCTCGATGACGAACACCTGTTCTACCTCCAGGCTCGTGGTATCACCGAGTCCGAGGCGCGCCGATTGGTCGCACTCGGGTTCCTGCTCGATATCGTCGGACACATTGGAATTCCGGAACTCGAGGAACGACTGACCAAGGTCCTCGCCTCGGCACTGGACGCTGTGGAGGTAAACGCATGACCCGCGAGCTTGTTGCCACACTGGACTCCCTCGCACCCGGGACCGCGGTGAAAGTCGTCATTGACGACATCCCCATCGCGGTCGTTCGTGAATCATCCGGTGAAGTCCACGCGCTCGGAGACCGGTGTTCCCACGGCGACATCTCGTTGTCCGAAGGGTTCGTCGAAGACGACACTATCGAGTGCTGGGCGCACGGTTCGAAATTCGGCCTGTCCGATGGGTCACCCCGCAATTTCCCTGCATTCGAGCCGGTTCCCGTCTATTCCGTCGAGATTGACGGCTCAGACATTTACGTAGACACCACTAATCGAAAGTAATCATGGCCACTCTGCAGATCATTGACCTCCACGTCTCGATTGACGTCGACGGAGGCACGAAAGAAATCCTTAAAGGCGTGACCCTCACCATCAACTCTGGCGAGACTCACGCGATCATGGGCCCGAACGGATCGGGCAAGTCGACCCTCGCCTACACAATCGCGGGGCACCCTCGCTATACGGTGAATTCAGGACAAATCCTTTTGGACGGCAAAGACGTTCTCGAGATGAGCGTCGACGAACGGGCACGTGCCGGGCTCTTCCTCGCCATGCAGTATCCCGTTGAGATTCCCGGGGTTTCTGTCTCGAACTTCCTCCGCACGGCGAAGACCGCAATCGACGGAGACGCCCCTAGCCTTCGGACCTGGGGTAAAGAGGTCAAGCAAGCGATGGCGGACCTGAAAATGGATGAGTCGTTCGCGGCCCGCAACGTCAACGAGGGATTCTCTGGCGGCGAAAAGAAGCGTCACGAGATCGTGCAGATGGAACTTCTCAAGCCAGCGTTCGCCGTCCTCGACGAAACCGACTCGGGTCTCGACGTCGACGCGCTCAAGATTGTGTCCGAGGGCGTGAATCGCGTCAAGGGAAACACCAGCATGGGAGTGCTTCTCATCACGCACTACACCCGAATCCTTCGATACATCCGACCCGATTTCGTCCACGTATTTGTCAACGGAACAATCGCCGAAGAGGGCGGACCGGAACTCGCGGACCGCTTGGAAGACGAGGGGTACGACCGTTTCCTCGTGGACGTGCCGTGAGCGAACTCGCCGCGGATCGATTCGACACGATTCTCGAATCGCTCAAAGATGTCATTGATCCCGAACTCGGCGTCAACATCGTCGACCTCGGGTTGATCTATGACCTCGCGTGGGATGACGACAACGACGCGCTTGTTGTTTCGATGACACTGACGAGTGCAGGTTGTCCGCTCACGGACGTGATTGAAAAGGAATTGGAAAATGCCCTCGACGGAGTGGTCGAACGTTTCCGAATCAACTGGGTGTGGATGCCGCCGTGGGGTGTTGAGCGCATCACGGATGACGGGCGTGACATGATGCGCGCCCTCGGCTTCAGCATCTAATGATCGACGTCACTAACCTCGAAATTCGGGTCGGGGCGCGAACCCTCATGTCCGAGGTCAATTTTCGTGTCGATAAGGGGGACAAGGTCGGTCTCGTCGGTCGCAACGGTGCCGGCAAAACAACTCTCACCAAGGTTCTCGCCGGAGACCTGTTGCCAAACGGAGGCAATGTTTCCGTCCGAGGCGAATTGGGCTATCTGCCGCAAGACCCGCGAACGGGTGATACGAGCCAACTTGCGCGCACCCGAATCTTGGATGCGCGAGGGCTGGGGTCGATCCTGATTCAGATGGACGAGGCCAGCCGACTGATGGGAGCCGACGACTCGGACATCGCCGCTCAGGCAATGACGAAGTACGGCAATCTGACCGACCGATTTACGTCGCTCGGGGGATACGCGGCCGAAGCAGAAGCCGCGTCGATTGCCAACAACCTTGGGCTGCCCGACCACATTCTGGGTCAACCCTTGGACACACTGTCGGGAGGCCAGCGCCGACGCATCGAGCTCGCCCGGATTCTGTTCAG
>CANGCU010000031.1 GCA_947452355.1 Microbacteriaceae bacterium
GTGAGTTCACCGAGTTCCTCGCACCGGATCCAGCGCTCACCTCGATTTGGCGACTCACCGGCGAGGGTACGTTCATGGAAACTGTTCCCGTCCTCGACGACGCCGGTCACATGGTCTCGACGGATGTTGAGCGATCGTGTCATGTCGATATCGCGGTCCGGTGGGGCACGGGGTATGACACCGTGCAGAAATCCTTCGTCAACATCATCGCAACGCCCAAGGGCGGGACCCACGTCACCGGATTTGAACAAGCGATGGTCAAGGTTCTTCGCGCCGAGGTCGACAAGAATTCGCGTCGGCTTAAGGTGGGAAACGACAAACTCGAAAAGGACGACATCCTCACCGGGTTGACGAGTGTGATCACGGTTCGAGTCGCTGAACCGCAGTTCGAAGGTCAGACAAAAGAAGTTCTTGGGACCCCAGCGGTTCGACAGGTCGTTTCATCGGTTGTTTCGAAGGCGCTGGAAGACAAGTTTGCGTCGACCAAACGCGATGACAAGGCGCAGTCGGCACTGGTCCTTGAGAAGATCGTGGCCGAAATGAAGAGCCGTATCTCGGCTCGCGCGCACAAGGAAACGCAACGACGCAAGAACGCGCTTGAATCGTCGACTCTTCCCGCCAAACTCGTGGATTGCCGTTCAGATGAATTCGAGCGCAGCGAATTGTTCATCGTCGAGGGAGATTCGGCGCTGGGAACCGCGAAGCTGGCGAGAGATTCCGAATTCCAGGCGCTCCTTCCCATTCGCGGGAAGATTCTCAACGTTCAAAAGGCGTCCGTTGCTGACATGCTGTCGAACACGGAGTGCGCATCAATCCTTCAGGTCATTGGCGCGGGAAGTGGCCGCACATTTGACCTCGAGCAGGCTCGATACGGCAAGGTCATCATCATGAGTGACGCCGATGTTGACGGAGCGCACATCCGCACACTTCTCCTCACGCTGTTCTTCAAATACATGCGTCCCCTCGTTGAGGCGGGACGTGTCTATGCTGCGGTTCCGCCGCTGCACCGAATTGTCGCGATTAATCCCGGTTCGAAAGCCAATGAAGTGATGTACACGTATTCCGAGGCCGAGCTTCACGCAACGCTTGACGGGCTGCGAAAGTCGAACCGCAAGTGGCAAGAACCAATTCAGCGCTACAAGGGTCTGGGTGAAATGGACGCCGATCAGTTGGCTGACACAACGATGAGTCTTGAGCATCGAACGTTACGTCGCGTCCGAATCGATGACGCCGAGAAGGCCACCGAAATGTTCGAACTTCTTATGGGCAACGAGGTGGCCCCACGCCGAGAGTTCATCATCGATGGCGCGTTAGATCGGGATCGAATCGACGTCTAACGAAGTCGGGTACCGATGATCGACACGACATCGGTCATCGGCGTTCCCGAGCCATCCCGTTTGCCGGGTTGAGCGGGCAGGTCTCGCGCTGTGCCATCGGTCGCGCAGGCTCGAGGTTCCGCACCAACGAATGCGAGTGCCAGCCCGACATCGCCCTTCAGGAGTCCGTGCGAGCGCACTCCACCCGTCGCGCGACCCTTTCCGGGGTATTCCGACAACGGGGTCACCTTTGCGCGACCGGGGTCCGCTCCGGTCAACGTGGCCCCCGCGGAGGTTACGGTGACGACTTGCGGATCTGTGTCCGTTGAAACACTCGCAAACGTCACGACGACATCGTTCTCGGAGAGTTTGATTCCGGCGACACCGGCAGCACCCACGCCTTGTGGGCGAACCGTCGCGGCAGGGAAATGCAGTAATTGTGTATCCGACGTCACGAAGACAAGTTCGTGGCCGTCCGGCGCAACGTCAGCGCCGACAACGTGGTCACCGTCATCGAGGTTAATGATTGAGAAATCCGCTCGCGAGGGGAAGGTCGTTGGGTCGACTCGTTTTACGGTCCCTCGACGGGTTCCTATGGCGAGCGGCACGTCGGACACGGGAACGATCGTGACCACGGTTTCACCGGCGGCGAGTCCGAGGACGTAGTCATTTGCCTTTGAGCCACTCGCAAACGACGGAGCTCCGGACGACGATGGCAGCGCGACGGGTGTGAATCGGATAAATCGACCGAGGCTTGTAATTGCGCCGACGTCACCGCGAGTTGTACCACGAACCACGGCTCGAATGACGTCGTGTTTCACGCGTTTAGCGGGCAACGGGAATTCACCCGTCTCGGAACTGCGCAGAAGCTTGCCCGTCCCGGTCAGAATCACCGTGCAGGGTTCGTCTTCGAGTTCGAGCCCCTGGCTCGCGATTGCACCAACCACAGGAACGTCTTCGCCGTCCAGAAGTGTCGTGCGCCGAGGTGTCCCGTATTTCGACGCAACGTCGGCGAGCTCATCCGACACCAGAGTCCGTAACGAGTCCTCGCTGGACAGCAACGTGGTGAGGCTCGCGATATCAGCGATGAGGGAGTCCCGTTCGGATTCCAATTCGATTCGCGAAAACTTGGTCAGGCGGCGCAGTCTCAATTCGAGGATGTAATCGGCTTGAAGTTCAGACAGATCGAAAACTGTTTGTAGCTTGGATCGCGCGCTGTCAGCGTCATCCGAGGCTCGAATAACCTGAATCACTTCATCGATGTCAACGATTGCGCGTAACAGCCCCTCGACGAGGTGCAATCGCTCGGTTTTCCGATCGAGCCTGAATCGTGAGCGACGTGTAACGACCTGAAGTCGGTGGGCGATATACACCCGCAGCATGTCGACGAGTCCAAGAGTCTCAGGTTTTCCGTCGACGAGAGCAACGTTATTGATCGAGAAACCGTCTTCCAGCGGTGTCAGACGGTACAACTGGTCCAAGACGGCCTCGGGTGAGAAGCCGGTCTTCACCTCGATCACCAGCCGTAGCCCGTTTTTTCGGTCCGTGAGATCCGTGACGTTCGAGATTCCCGTTATCTTCTTTTTCGTTACGCCGTCTTTGATTCGTTCGATGACGCGCTCGGGACCAATGAGATAGGGGAGTTCGGTGACGACGATTCCCGTCTTGCGGGCCGAGACCTGTTCGATGGTTGAACGGGCGCGAGTTCGAAAGGCACCCTTGCCAGTCGCATAAGCATCGCGGATCCCACCCAGACCAACGACGATGCCGCCGCTCGGAAGGTCTGGGCCAGGCACAAACGCCATGAGATCGTCGAGAGTCGCGTCGGGGTGTGCCAACAAATGTCGTGCCGCCGCAATCACTTCGCCCAGGTTGTGCGGTGCCATGTTTGTGGCCATACCGACCGCGATCCCGGCAGCGCCGTTGACGAGCAGATTCGGGAATGCCGCGGGAAGTACGTCTGGCTGTAACAGTTGCCCGTCGTAATTGGGGACGAAATCCACGACGTCTTCGTCGAGGCTGTCGGTCATGGCGATTGCTTCGGGGCGAAGTTTCGCCTCGGTATAACGCGACGCCGCAGGACCGTCATCGAGTGATCCGAAATTTCCGTGGCCATCGACGAAGGGAACGCGAAGGCTGAACGATTGAGCCAATCGAACGAGGGCATCATAAATCGCGCTATCGCCGTGCGGGTGAAGTTTTCCCATCACCTCGCCGACGACGCGCGCGCTCTTGACGTATCCCTTCTCTGGGCGAAGGCCCATCTCGGCCATTTGGTAAATGATGCGCCGTTGGACCGGCTTGAGTCCGTCACGGGCGTCCGGAAGAGCGCGAGAATAGATAACAGAGTAGGCATACTCGAGGAAGGACCCCTGCATCTCGTGGGAAAGGTCTACGTCGTCGATACGTTCAGAAGAGGAAGGGGTCTGGCTCACAATGTCCCCGATTTTACCTGTCATCCGAGCGCAGGACCGTTGGCTCGCGGACGTGTTGGTAAGCGCATTCCATTCGGTGCGGGCTGAGGACAACCCCCTGCGACTCCCCGGAGTGAAGAGGTCGGTCGTCATTCTTGTCGATGGGCTCGGGGCTCACAACCTCACGGCTCGATCTGCACACGCTCGAAACATTGCCACGCTGTCGAGGACGGACGTCCTCAGTGGTTTTCCGACGACGACCGCCGCGGCGTTGTCGACCCTGATGACGGGACGTTCACCTGGCGAGACCGGCATGGTCGGCTATGCGATCCGGAACCCCTCAACGGGGGCAATCGTGAACCAGCTTTCGGGACTCGATGCGATTGATGTTGTCGCGTGGCAACCCCTGCCGACCCTCTGGGAACTCAACGCCGATGTGCCCGCCGCCATCTTGTCGTCGCCTCGTTACCGCGACTCGGGCCTCACTCGCGCGATCTTGCGAGGAGCTCCTTATGTCGAGGTGAAGTCCTATGCCGATCGACTCGCTGCGCTCGACGTTTTTCTCGAAACCCACCGAACAGGCATCGTCTACATCTACATTCCGGAGCTCGACATGGCCGCACACGCGTCCGGAGTTCAGTCCGACCAATGGGTTCGAAAACTCGAGGAACTCGATGGCTTTGTTGCCGATGTCCGGCGACGGCTCAATGAATCTGACGGTCTGATCATGACGGCCGATCATGGGGTCATTGATGTTCCGCCAACGCGGCACCTCATGGTCCCCTCCGACTCCCGGCTGTTGGACGGCGTGACCGTTGGTGGGGAACCACGATTCTTGCATCTTTACAGCGACAGCCCCGACGACACACTTTCGCTCTGGCAAGAGGCGGAAGGGTCCCGCGCGCACGTGGTCTCTCGAGACGACGCGATCACGGCGGGGTGGTTCGGCACGGTCACCGAAGTCGCGCGTGAGCGAATCGGAGACGTGCTCGTGACTCCGCGCGGTGAATCCGTGTATTACATCGATGGAGTTGCGACAGCACAATCGTTAGCGATGGTGGGTCAGCACGGTGGACTGAGTCGGACAGAAACCCTCGTCCCCCTTCTACGCGGTGGTGCCTACCACTGACTAGGCATCCTCTGGGCGCGTGCCAAATACTATTTCGTCCCAGGTCGGCATTGCCGCACGCTGTCGTTTTGACCGACTTGGCGTCGGGTCGACAAACGGTTCGTCCTGTGCGGGAGCGCTCTCGGGTTCGGCGTTCACCTGAGTTGCCGGCAGGTCGTCTGGGGCGACGGGCGAATCATCGGGAACCTCGAGCATGTCCGGAGTGATGATGGGAATCGATCCCGTAGACGGGTGTGACGCGATTGCATCGTTACGCGACGCGCGGCGGCGGGTCAATTCATCGTCAGCAACCGCTGGTTCCGCGGAGGTTTCGGGAGTCGATGCATCGATTACAGCGGCAACATCGATCTCGATACTCGAGGTGACGTTCTGGGCGGGAGTGACTGGTTTTCGTGGCTCAGGAAGCGGTTCGAATTCACCACTATCGAACCTCGCTGTGGGCGCCGGTTGTGCCACGACGCGAAGAGGCGGAAACAGAGCCGCATCGACCGAGTCCGACTTGGAAATTCGCACAGCAGCGGCATTGGACGGGACCAGGGTCATCTTTCGCGGGTCGAATGACCATGTGGCGTCTTCTTCGACGTCGCCTATGAGGCATCGCGCGCCGACGACCCAACCATCATTGATTCGATAAGCCTGCCAGCGAACGATGGACCCACCCTGTTCGGCAAGCCGTGCAGAAATTTCCACACCGAAGGTCGAATCGTCGTCACTCGACACGACGGGCACCGCGAGAGCACGTTCCAGCACAAACGACATCTCAGCGACGATGGGGCCTTCGAATCGCGCGACGTGTTCTGCGCTTGTGCCCGTGCGGGAGGCGACCTCGTCAATCGAGAGCCCCGAGCGAAGGAGCGCTTGAATCTCTTTGGGGGACACCGACGAGCTTTGCCCGACCGGCGTTGTGCGAGCCAGTTTTGCGCGCATCGCATCGTCAAGTGCGATGGTAAAACGCTGACCGTCCCGAGAAACCGCGATGAATCCATCGCGTGTCACCTCAATAATGGTGAGTTCGTCCATCGACTACTCCTCGGTTGGTCTTGTGTAGCGAGAATACCGCTGACGCGACACGTTCGCGTCGAATGTCGCCGTTGAGTTTGCATTTCGCAGTAAAGTGTCGCAAACTAACGCCGCGAGCACGGCACAGGAAAGGCTTCACCACAAACATGGTTACCGATTACGATTCCCCCCGAAAGGGCGAGGAAGACCACGAATCTTTGCAAGCTCTTCAAGAGCGCGTCCCGGAGCCTCGTCCCGGCGATGTTCTTGACGATGCGGACAATCCGGACAGTCTCGAGATGAGTGGGCAAGACCTGGCGACAATGGAACTCGACGTCATCGTTGTTCCACCCCAAGCAGATGAATTTACGTGCATGTCCTGCTTCCTCGTCAAGCACCGCTCTCAGATCGCCAAGGAAACCAAAGCGGGAGCATTTTGCTCGGAGTGCGAGTCTTAGGATTCCGTCAGGATTGCCCGTAATTTTTCCGGGTGACGCGTGGACACGTACCAACTGGGTGTCGGGTCGGCTGGGTCATCGACCGCAATGAGTAGGCCGCGTGGAATCCAGCCGCGCAACACCTTCCATGTTCGGGCGTCACCGAGCGCCTCGAAACGTTGTTCGGGTTCGACAATCTCAGCCTTTCCCAAAAGCGATAGAAGAATCGTGGCCCGCCCCGCGCGCAACTCGGTGTCGGTCACGACAATTCGCGGAGCCATGAGAACGAACGCAACAAGAGCGAGCGCATAGAGCACAACGGCCGAGATGGCGCCGGCAACGAGGTTGATTGGGGCCAACATCCCGAATCCCATCGGCAGCAGAATCAGCAGCGCGAGGTGGATTGGTAGAGACGGTGTGAGGGATTCCGTGTAGCGAATCATGTAACCATTCGACCATGTATTACCCTGAACGAATGACACCTGAGGTTCTGATTGTCGGCACACCGCCCGAATACGCGCATCCCGGTGATGCGGGTGCGGATTTGGTTTCGACCGTCGCCCTCACGCTCGAGCCCGGTCAACGCGCCGTTGTGTCCACGGGCGTGTCCATCGCACTGCCCGATGGTTACGTTGCGTTTGTGATGCCGCGTTCGGGACTGGCGGCGAAGCACGGCGTCACTCTCGTCAATTCACCGGGGACAATCGACGCGGGGTACCGTGGCGAGATCTCGGTTGTACTCATCAACACCGATCCATCGTCGTCGTTCTCACTTGAACCGGGAGACCGCATCGCGCAGCTCGTCATTCAACCCGTCGTTCGAGCGCGTTTTGTGAGCGTGGCCGAACTTCCGGGAACGGCTCGAGGAACGGGCGGTTTTGGGTCAACTGGACAATCAGGAGCTGCCTCATGAACGAAAAGAGTGCGGCAATCGACCGCGCCATCACGGGACCGTTCGATATCTCCGAAGTCAGCGCGGTACAGCCGTTTATTGACCTCGGTGCACTCAAGGTGACGCCACGAACGGGACTTCAGTTGCGACTCGATATTGAAGAATCGAGCAAACGACTGGTTGCTGCGACGTTTGAAATCGACGACTCGACGCTTCAGGTTCAGGTGTTTGCCGCGCCACGCAGCGAGGGCTTGTGGAATGAGATTCGCGGACAGGTTGCGGAGCAGGTCATTAGACAGGGCGGCTCGGCAGACCACGTTGTCGGCCCGTTCGGTCCGGAACTTCGATCTCTCGTGCCGACGGCGGACGGCAGTCAACGGCCAGTGCGATTCGTTGGCGTCGATGGCCCCAAATGGTTTCTCCGCGGCGTTATTTCGGGACCGGCCGCCAGTTCTGATGCGCGAGCGGGCATCGTCGAGGACGTCTTCCGCAGCATCGTTGTCAATCGCGGAACGGAGCCATTGCCACCTCGCGAGCTTTTGACACTCCGTGTACCGCCTCAGCCAGGGACTCTTGCGTGACAAGTCCTCTCGGTGACAAACTTCGCCAATCGGGGCTTTCCGCGGTCGTTAGTGGAGAGAAGCCAACGGCCGCCAGCTTGTTCAGTGCGATCGGGGGAGTCCGCGGGGTAATTGAGTCAACGGCACCCGGTTTCCTATTCCTCGTCGTGTTCACGTCAACGGGTCAACTGTTGCCGTCCGTTGTGGCCCCCGTCGCGGTCGCGGTCGTCATTTTGCTTACACGGCTGATCCAACGACTCCCCGTCATGCCGGCGGTATCCGGTGGAATTGGTATCGCTCTGAGTGCGGGTCTCGCGTTGTGGACTGGACGTGCCGAGGACAACTTCCTTGGCGGTTTTCTCATCAACGGAATCTCGGTCGCGGTGATGGCCGTCTCGATACTCGTGCGCCAGCCACTTATCGGCGTTGCCACACGACTTCTCGCCTCGGACAACCCACACCTCGACAGTGCGCTCGTTCGTCGAGCGGGGTACGTGTCGACGGCTCTGTGGGCAGCGTTTTTTGCGGTTCGGCTGGTTGTCCAGGTCCCGCTTTACCTTGCTCATGCGACCGCCGCGCTGGCCGCGACCAAACTTCTCATGGGTGTGCCGCTCTATGCAGCGCTCGTTTGGGTCACCTGGCTCATGATGCGGTCAGCACTCACCAACGCTGCCCGATAACCCGTGGGAGCGGGTTTAGGATTGGCAGTGTTGTCCCTCGTGAGGAGTAGGTGCTGTGAGCATTGATTCGTTTGGTTCCAAGGCCACCCTGTCGGTTGACGGTCGTGACTACACGATTTTTCGTCTCGACGCGGTCCCCGGCCACGATCGGTTGCCTTTTAGTCTGAAGATCCTTTTGGAAAACCTTCTTCGCACGGAAGACGGTGCGAATATCACGTCAGAACAGATCCGTGCGCTCGGAAACTGGGACGCGAACGCCGAGCCCGACACCGAGATTCAGTTCACTCCTGCTCGAGTTGTGATGCAAGATTTCACCGGCGTTCCCTGCATCGTCGACCTGGCGACAATGCGCGAAGCGGTTGCGGAGCTCGGGGGAAATCCCGAAAAGATTAATCCACTCGCCCCAGCCGAATTGGTGATTGACCACTCGGTAATCGCTGACCTCTTCGGCAGGGAAGACGCCTTTGAGCGCAACGTCGAAATCGAGTATGAGCGCAACGGCGAGCGTTATCAGTTCCTCCGCTGGGGTCAAACGGCATTTGACAATTTCAAAGTGGTTCCGCCGGGGACGGGAATCGTTCATCAGGTCAATATGGAAAACCTGGCAAAGGTCGTGTACACCCGCGACGTGAACGGCGAAACGCTGGCCTTCCCTGACACGTGTGTCGGAACCGATTCCCACACGACGATGGTCAACGGTCTCGGAGTTCTCGGCTGGGGTGTCGGCGGCATCGAAGCAGAGGCCGCCATGCTGGGACAACCCGTTTCGATGCTGATTCCTCGCGTCGTCGGCTTCAAGTTAACCGGCGACATCCCGTCGGGAATCACCGCGACGGACGTCGTTTTGACAATCACGGAAATGCTGCGGAAGCACGGCGTGGTCGGAAAATTCGTCGAGTTCTACGGTGACGGCGTTGGTCAAGTTCCGCTCGCGAACCGCGCGACAATCGGAAACATGAGCCCCGAATTCGGCTCGACAGCTGCGATGTTCCCCGTCGACCAGGTCACGGTGGATTACCTGACGTTGACGGGTCGTCCCGCTGAGACTGTCGCCCTGGTTGAGGCATACGCCAAGGAACAGGGTCTCTGGCACAACCCGAACAATGAACCGGTGTTCTCGGAGTATCTCGAACTTGACCTCTCGACCGTTGTGCCGTCGATTGCTGGACCGAAGCGGCCGCAAGACCGAATCGAACTCGACAAGGCAAAAGCCGCATTCGCAAAGGACCTCACGGCCTACGGTGCCGGCAAGGCGGCGACTGTGACGGTCGACGGCGAGGAATTTGCCGTTGATAACGGCCACGTCGCCATCGCCGCGATCACGTCGTGTACAAACACCTCGAACCCTTCCGTCATGCTCGCCGCGGGGCTTCTCGCGCGCAATGCGGTCGCAAAGGGACTCGTGTCGAAGCCATGGGTAAAGACCACGCTGGCACCAGGGTCGAAGGTCGTCACTGACTATTACGAGAAGGCCGGGCTCATGGACGACCTCGAAGCTCTCGGCTTCTATCTCGTCGGGTACGGATGTACCACGTGTATCGGAAACTCCGGACCTCTTGCCTCCGAAATTTCGGCAGCGGTCAACGACAACGATCTGGCGGTAACGGCCGTTCTGTCCGGCAACCGAAACTTCGAGGGACGCATCAACCCGGACGTGAAAATGAACTACCTCGCGTCACCTCCACTCGTCATCGCCTACGCTCTCGCGGGAACGATGAACTTCGATTTCGCTGCCGATGCGCTTGGCCAGGACACGGACGGCAACGACGTTTATCTTGCGGATATTTGGCCGTCGGCCGCCGAGGTGCAGAAGACAATCGATTCGTCGATTGACACGGAAATGTTTGTTCGTCAGTACGCGTCGGTTTTCGATGGCGACGACCGATGGAAGTCAATTCCAACACCAACCGGAAACGTGTTCGAATGGGATGCCAAATCCACCTACGTTCGCAAGCCCCCGTATTTTGAAGGGATGGCGGTCACGCCGTCGCCGGTCTCCGACATTTCGTGTGCGCGTGTCCTCGCCCTGCTCGGTGACTCGGTGACGACCGACCACATCTCGCCTGCCGGGTCCATCAAGGCCGACACACCAGCGGGTAAATACCTCGAATCGCACGGTGTGCAACGAGCAGACTTCAACTCGTACGGATCTCGCCGTGGAAATCACGAGGTCATGATTCGTGGAACCTTTGCGAACATTCGCCTGAAAAATCAGCTGCTCGACGGCGTCGAGGGTGGATACACGCGCGATTTCACCACCGCCAACGGAGACCAATCGTTTATCTACGACGCGTCGCAGCATTACCAGCAGTCGGGAACGCCTCTGGTGATTCTCGCCGGTAAGGAATACGGTTCAGGTTCGAGCCGTGACTGGGCGGCGAAGGGCACGAGCCTTCTCGGGGTGAAGGCGGTCATCGCCGAGTCCTTTGAGCGGATCCACCGTTCAAACCTGATTGGTATGGGCGTCATTCCGTTGCAATTCCCCGTCGGCTCAACGGCCTCGTCACTTGGACTGACCGGTACGGAAGAATTCACCTTCACGGGAA
>CANGCU010000032.1 GCA_947452355.1 Microbacteriaceae bacterium
ACTTTCGGAACCACCCGTCCTGAAAAAGCAGATCAAGCACGACATTTCCGTCGTGGTCGACCGTCTCACCTCGGGTGGCGACGTCTCTCGGCTTAACGACTCGGTTGAAACTGCTCTAAAGCTGGGCCAGGGCGTCATCGTTGCGGACTTCGTCGACAGCGACGAATCGCGGACGTTCAGCGAAAAACTGTCGTGCCCATACCAACACGTTCTCACGCTCACCGAAATCGAACCGAGAACGTTCTCATTCAACGCGCCTTTTGGCGCGTGTGCGACCTGTCACGGAATCGGAACACAGTCGATGGCGGATGTCGATCTCGTCAGTGACGACCCTTCTCTCTCAATCCGCCAAGGAGTTGTCCTGCCGTGGAAGCCAAGCGGCAAGGAATTGATTTACCCGTACTTTGAACGGCTGGCCGAGGGACTCGCACTCGATCTGGACTTCAGTCTCGATACCCCGTGGAAAGATCTCACCGACGAGGTCCAGAACGCGGTTCTGTACGGGAACAACCACGAGGTCGTCATCAAGTGGCGCAACCGCTATGGACGTAAGGTGTCGATGTCCCGCGGGTTCGAAGGCGTCTTGACCTATGTCGAGCGCAAGTATTCCGAAACCGAGGGTGAATTCACGAAAGAGCGGTACGGCGCGTTCCACAGAACGGTTCCCTGTGAGAGCTGCCAGGGCCAACGCCTGGCACCTGCCGTTCTCGCGGTGACCGTCGGCGACAAGTCGATCTCGGAAGTCTGTGACTTCTCGCTGAAAGCTGCGCACGACTTCATGACTACCCTGACCCTGTCCGAACGCGATGCACAGGTCGCGGCCGCTGTCCTTCGCGAGATCATCGCGCGGCTTGAGTTCCTGTTGCACGTCGGGCTCAGCTATCTGACGATGTCGCGCGCGGCGGGAACTCTTTCCGGTGGTGAGGCGCAACGCATCCGCTTGGCGACACAGATTGGTGCGGGTCTAACCGGTGTGCTGTATGTGCTCGACGAGCCGTCAATCGGCCTCCATCAAAGGGACAATCGCAGACTCATCGAGACTCTCGTTCGACTGCGGGACATCGGTAACACGCTCGTCGTCGTTGAACACGACGAAGACACTATCCACGCGGCGGACTGGATTGTCGATATCGGTCCAGGCGCAGGTGAGCACGGCGGTGAAGTTGTCCACTCGGGATCTCTCGCGAACCTGCTCAAGGAAAAGAAGTCGCACACCGCATCGTTCCTTTCTGGACGCGAAAAGGTGTCGGATCGCGTCGAACGTCGACCGTGGTCGCCCGATCGGATTGTGACCGTGCACGGCGCAACGGCAAACAACCTGAACAACGTCGACGTCGATTTTCCTCTGGGCGTCTTTGTTGCCGTGACCGGAGTGTCGGGGTCGGGCAAGAGTTCGCTCGTAAACGACATCCTCTACAAGGTGATGGCCAATCGTCTGAACGGCGCGAAACAGACACCTGGTCGCCACGGATCCGTTTCTGGTCTTGACCACCTCGACAAGGTGATTCACGTCGATCAGGCACCGATCGGCCGCACACCGAGGTCTAACCCGGCGACGTATACGGGAGTGTTCGACAAGATTCGCACGCTGTTCGCGGAAACTGTTGAGGCAAAGGAACGCGGTTACGGGCCGGGGCGTTTCTCGTTCAACGTCAAGGGTGGCCGCTGCGAGAACTGTTCGGGCGACGGCACAATCAAAATCGAGATGAACTTCCTTCCGGACGTGTATGTCGAATGTGAGGAATGCCACGGACAGCGCTACAACCGCGAGACCCTCACCGTTCGTTACAAGGGAAAGAACATCTCGGAAGTACTCGACATGCCGATTGAAGTGGCCGAAAAGTTCTTTGAGCCCATTACGTCGATCCATCGATTCATGAAGACTCTGTGTGACGTTGGCCTTGGATACGTGCGCCTCGGACAGTCCGCGACGACGTTATCCGGCGGTGAGGCGCAACGCGTCAAGCTCTCAACCGAACTTCAACGGCGCTCAACGGGACGAACCGTGTACGTTCTCGACGAGCCGACAACGGGTCTTCACTTTGAGGACGTTCGCCGCCTCCTCACAGTTCTTCACACGCTCGTCGATAAGGGCAACACGGTCATCGTCATCGAACACAATCTCGATGTCATTCGCTCGTCCGACCATGTCATCGATCTAGGCCCAGAGGGCGGTGACGGTGGTGGACGTCTCGTCGCGACGGGCACGCCCGAAGAAGTTGCTCGCGTGAAGGAATCACACACCGGGACCTTCTTGGCGGAAATTCTGAAATGACCGCGGACTGGCACCCGGCGCCACGGTCCATCCCGACCGACCCCGGCGTGTATCGCTTCTTCGACGAGAACAATCGCATCCTGTACGTCGGAAAAGCGAAGAGCCTCCGAAACCGCCTGTCCACATATTTCCAGTCCACTTCAGGGATGATGGAACGGACCGCGCGGATGGTCAACACCGCGCGACGCGTCGATTGGACGGTGGTCGGGACCGAGCTCGAGGCATTACATCTCGAGTTCACGTGGATCAAGGAATTTCGCCCACCATTCAATATTCAGTTCCGAGACGACAAGGGTTATCCGTATCTCGCTGTGTCCATGGGGGAGGAATACCCGCGAGCATTCCTCGCCCGAACTCGGGTGAAGGACGGCACCGCGTATTTCGGACCGTTCACGAAGTCATGGGCAGTAAGGGAGACCCTCGATCTGCTGCTGTCGGTCTATCCCGTTCGTTCCTGTGAGAAGTCAACCTTCGCCAAGGCTCGGCGAGATGACCGCCCATGCCTTCTCGGGGACATTGGAAAATGCGCCGCTCCGTGCGTTGGACGAGTTTCTGCGGACGAGCATCGCGCACTCGCCAACAATTTTGTCGGGTACATGACACGCCAAGATTCGTCGGTGGTCGACGAACTCTCCGACAAAATGAACGAGGCGTCGCGCCGCCAAGATTTCGAGTCGGCGGCGCGCTTCCGCGACCAACGCTCGGCACTGAGGTCAATTGCCGAAAAGAGCGCCGTCGTATTGCGGGACGAGCTCGACGTGGACATCATCGGCTTCGCATCGAGCGAACTTTCCGCGGCAATCGCCATCTTCCACGTTCGAGGCGGGCGCGTTCGGGGAACACGGTCATGGACGGTGGACACCGAGCTCGAGATGGAACCGGCCGCGATTCTCGAACAGGCAATCGAAAACGTCTACGAAATGGATGCGCCTCCGAGCTTGATCGATGTGCCGTTTGAGCCCCTTTCAGCGGACATACTGGCGGAATCGCTCACGCAGCGCCGTGTGTCGACGAGGTTGAAGGGCCGGGTTCGGATTTCCGTTCCTCAACGTGGCGATCGCGCGACCTTGATGACGAGCGTGACGAAGAACGCGATGCTTGCGCTGGGTGAACACGAGCTTCATCGTGCCCACGATTTCGTTGCACGCTCTCGGGCCCTTGAAGACCTCCGCGACAACTTGGGGTTGCCCGAAGCTCCGTTGAGGTTTGAATGTACAGATATTTCCCATCTCGGCGGCACGGATATCGTGGGTTCACTCGTCGTGTTCGAAGACGGACTTCCGGTCAAAGACGATTATCGGCACTTCGGGATTGCATCGGCACGCGATGACACAGAAGCGATGTATCAATTGATTTCTCGGCGGCTCGTTCGTTTGGCCGAGGAACGAACAACAATGCGGTACCCGACCACCCTCATACTCGTTGACGGCGGTCAACCACAGGTAAACGCCGCGGCCAGAGCGTTGGCGGATTCGGGGCTCGAAGGACTCGCCGTTGTAGGCCTGGCCAAGCGACTGGAAGAACTGTGGTTACCGAACAGCGACTTCCCCGTCATTCTTCCGCGCGACAGCGACGCGCTGTACTTGGTACAGCGCGCCCGCGATGAAGCCCACCGCTTTGCTCTGAGATATCAGCGCTCGAAACGAACGAAGACCCTCACCTCAACCCTCAACGAATTGGAGGGAATTGGCCCGAAGCGGGTCGCTGCGTTGATTACTCACTTCGGAAGTCCCACGGCGGTCCGCGCGGCGACACTAGAGGAATTGTGCCGTGTACCCGGAATTGGTGAGGACACTGCACGACGGATTCTCGGTACCCTCAACCCGAGCGAGACTCGCGAGTAGGCTGAAACCACCATGCCGAACAACGTCGCTCACGTGATTATCGTCACCGGAATGTCCGGGGCGGGACGGTCGACCGCCGCGCACGCGTTAGAAGACGGCGGTTGGCGGGTTATCGACAACCTTCCGTCGCAATTGCTTCCATCACTCCTCGACCTCGCGTCAAGCGAGGCTTCGACGGTCAACAGGCTTGCCGTCGTGATCGATGTTCGCGGAGGCGACAGCGTCGAAGAACTGGCGCCCCTCATCGACTCACTGCGGTCACGAGCGAATGTTCGAGTCTTGTTCCTCGATGCCACCGATGGTGAGCTAATCAAACGCTTCGAAAGCGTCCGCCGCCCTCACCCACTTCAAGGCAAAGGGACGTTGATCGACGGCATCCGCGCAGAACGCGATCGTCTGGCAACGCTTCGCGGGTTAGCCGACGTCGTCGTGGACACCACAGGACTCAACGTCCATCAGACAACGACTCTCGTGTACGACAGTTTCCGTTCGGACGAAAGCGCCGACGTGAACGTCGTGGTCGAGTCGTTCGGATTTAAGCACGGTCTTCCAACCGACGCAGATATCGTTGCCGACGTTCGATTCTTGCCGAATCCCTTCTGGACTGAGAACCTTCGGAACGAGAACGGCTTACATCCGGACGTATCGGCATTCGTGCTGGGCCAACCCGATGTGGACCAATACCTGGAAGGTCTCGTGCTCATGATCGGAGCTACGCTTCGTGGTTACGTTCGTGAAAATAAGCGCTATGCCACCATCGCAATAGGATGTACAGGTGGCAAACATCGAAGTGTTGCTATCGCCGAAGAACTCGCTCGTCGCATCGAGATTCTTCCCGGAGTAGCGGTTTCCCGCAAACATCGCGATATTGGTCGCGAATAACCAAAGGATTTGTTTCCATGTCATTGACCACGACTGTGAAAGATGAGGTGCTCGGACTCGCCGATGCACCGCCATCGACACGTCTGGCCGAACTGACGACGATGCTTCGGTTTGGCGGGGGATTGCACCTGGTTGGCGGAAAACTAGCGGTCGAGGTAGAACTCGACCATCTGGGATCCGCCCACCGCGTTCGTCAACTCGCGCACACCCTCATGGGGATTCAGTCCTCGGCGACGACAGTTCCGGCTAGCGCTACCCGAAAGGTCGAAACACACAAGGTCCTGTTCACGGAGGGCGCCGACCAACTTGCGCTCAACACCGGGCTTTTTGACACGCGACGACGACCTGTGCGTGGCCTTCCGAATCGACTCACAACGGCGCCGATCGGTGACCTCGTTGGAGTTCTGCGCGGCGCGTTCCTAGCCCGCGGTTTCGTGTCGGACCCGGGTCGCAGCCAGACGATTGACATCATCGCACCAACCAACGAATCAGCCATGGCACTTGTCGGAGCATGCAACCGTTGCGGTATTGCCGCCAAGACGCGCGATCACCGCGGAGGCTTCCGAGTTGTTATTCGCGACGCCGAAGCAATCTCTGCTTTTTTGACCTACATCGGAGCCACGACAAGCCTCGAGAAATGGACTGAGGCGAGAGCAACACGGGAGGTTCGCGCGAACGCGAATCGACTCGTCAACTTCGATGATGCAAATCTTCGTCGAAGTGCTCAGGCCGCTGTCGCAGCATGCGCTCGGGTGGAACGCGCGTTCGAAATCTTGGGGGATGACATTCCGGACCACCTCGCGTACGCGGGCCGCTTGCGCCTCGATAACCGCGAAGCGAGCCTCGACGAACTCGGCCATTATGCGACGCCAGTCATGACGAAAGACGCGGTCGCGGGACGGATTCGCCGTCTCCTCGCAATGGCGGACAAAAAGGCATCGGACAGCGGAATACCGTCAACATCTGACGTCATTCGCGATCTCGAAGATTAACCACTCACCACAGACAACGAAAGGCCGGTCATGCCCATTTACACCCTTCCCGAACTCACCTACGATTACGCTGCTCTCGAACCGCATATTTCAGCGCGAATCATGGAATTGCACCACTCCAAGCACCACGCGGCCTATGTTGCCGGCGCTAATGCAGCTCTCGAGCAAATGGAGGAAGCACGTGCCAACAATGCGTTCGGTGCGATTAACAAGCTTGAGAAGGATCTCGCCTTCCACCTTGGCGGGCACATCAATCACTCGATTTTCTGGACGAACCTCTCCGCCGACAGTGCAGGGCGACCCTCCGGCGAACTCGCGTCGGCTATCGACGAGTTCTTTGGTTCATTCGATGCGTTCAAAGCTCATTTCTCGGCTGCCAGCCTGGGAATTCAGGGGAGCGGTTGGGGAATCTTGTCGTGGGATCCGGTTGGCCGCCGCCTGATCATTCAGCAGCTCTTCGACCAGCAGGCAAACACAGCACAGGGCACCGTCCCTCTCTTGCAACTTGACATGTGGGAGCACGCCTTCTATCTCGACTATCAAAACGTCAAGGCGGATTACGTTTCGGCGTTCTGGAACATCGTGAACTGGGACAACGTTGCGGCACGATTTGCCGCGGCACGCGATAATTCCTCTGGAATTTTGCTACTCTCGTAGTTAGGTAGCGTTGCCGATTTGGCACGTTATCTTTTTTGTTCCCCCAAACATTTGTTCTCGTAGATAGGTGTTCACATGTCCGTAAAAATCGGCATCAACGGCTTTGGCCGAATCGGTCGGAACTATCTCCGAGCGGCACTTGCTCAGGGGAGCATGCTCGAGGTCGTTGCTGTCAACGATCTGTCGGACACCAAGTCCCTGGCGACGTTGCTCAAATTCGACTCTGTAATGGGTCGGATCAACGCGGACATCTCATTTGACGAGTCAAACGTGATTGTCAACGGCACGAAAATCAAGGTCCTCGCTGAGCGAGACCCGGCTCTCTTGCCTTGGGGTGACCTTGGTGTAGACATCGTCATCGAGTCGACCGGGCGCTTCACCAACGCGAAAGACGCCCAGAAGCACATCGACGCCGGTGCACGAAAAGTTCTCATCTCGGCTCCGGGAACGGACGTCCACGGAACCTTCGTCATGGGGGTCAATCACGAGTCATACGACGCTGCGACGCAACACATCATTTCGAACGCCTCCTGCACCACGAATTGCCTTGCTCCTCTTGCGAAGGTGTTCAACGACGCATTCGGAATCGAAAACGGCTTGATGACAACGGTTCACGCCTACACCGCTGACCAGAACCTCCAGGACGGGCCCCACGAGGATCTGCGTCGTGCGCGTGCGGCCGCCATCAACATCGTTCCGTCGTCGACAGGGGCGGCGAAAGCCATCGGTCTCGTTCTTCCCGAGTTGCAGGGCAAGTTGGACGGTTTCGCACTTCGTGTTCCTGTTCCGACCGGTTCGATCACGGACCTCACGCTTGTGTCGAAGAAGTCCGTGACCGTCGACGAAATCAACGCGGCCTACAAGAAGGCAGCTGCAGGACCGCTCAAGGGGATTTTGAAGTACACAGATGAACCGTTGGTTTCCAGCGACATCGTGACGGACCCCCACTCGTCCATCTATGATTCGGGCCTCACCAAGGTTATTGGGAACACCGTCAAACTCGCGTCGTGGTACGACAACGAATGGGGTTACTCGAACCGTCTCGTTGACCTCACCGAATACGTCGCCGAACGCCTGTAATGTCGCTGCGCACTCTCGAAACACTCGGAGATCTGAGCGGCAAGACCGTGCTTGTCCGTTGCGATTTCAACGTTCCCCTCGCGGACGGGGTAATCACGGACGACGGACGCATTCGCGCATCACTGGCGACCCTTAAGAGAGTGCTCAACGCGGGCGCGGCAATCGTCGCAATTTCTCACCTCGGACGTCCGGATGGCGCACCCGAAGCCCAGTATTCGCTCGCACCCGTTGCCGCTCGACTCAGTGAACTGATTGACGCACCGGTTAGCTTTGCACGGGACACCGTCGGCCCCGACGCAACCGAACGCCGCGGTTCGCTCAAACCAGGAGAGATTCTGGTTCTCGAAAACCTGCGCTTCGACCCGCGCGAAACGTCGTCCGTCGAATCGGAACGAGCCGAATTTGCTGGTTTGCTCACCGCAGGAGTTGACGCGTTTGTCTCCGACGGATTCGGAGTTGTACACCGGAAACAAGCGAGCGTCTTCGACGCCGCGCGTCTGGTGCCGAGCGCTGCTGGCTTACTCGTCGCCGCAGAAACCGATGTGCTGCGCAGGCTCACGACCGACACTCAGCGCCCGTACACCGTTGTTCTTGGAGGCTCGAAGGTCTCGGACAAACTCGGTGTCATCGAGCACCTCTTGCCTCGTGTCGACCGCCTGCTCATCGGTGGCGGAATGGTCTTCACCTTCCTCAAGGCGCTTGGCCATAACATCGGTTCCTCGCTCTGCGAACTCGATCGCCTCGACACCGTCACGCAGTATCTTCACACCGCTGCCGAGCTGGGCGTGGACATCGTGCTCCCTACCGACATTGTTGTCGCGAGTCGTTTCGGTGCCGACGCGGATACCGTTGTCACCGCAATGGATGAAATGGAAGAAACACCGTTCGGCTCATCGGGACTTGGTCTCGACATCGGTCCAGAAACAGCCGAAAAATTTGGGTCCCTAATCCGGTCGTCCAAGACCGTATTTTGGAACGGACCAATGGGCGTGTTCGAAATGGACAAGTTTGCCGCGGGGACGCGCGCGATTGCGGACGCGTTGACGAAAGTTGACGGTCTTGGTGTTGTCGGCGGAGGGGATTCCGCTGCGGCCGTGCGTGCGCTTGGATTCGAAGAATCGGCGTTTGGTCACATTTCGACGGGTGGCGGAGCCAGCCTTGAATTCCTTGAAGGTAAATCGTTACCGGGACTGGAGGTACTCGGATGGTAGTTCGTCGCCCACTCATCGCGGGAAACTGGAAGATGAATTTCGACCACCTCCGTGCGGTCGCGTTCGTTCAGAAGGTCGCCTGGGTCCTCAAAGACGCGAAATTCTCGGCTAGTGAGGTCGAGGTCTCGGTTTTCCCTCCCTTCACTGATATTCGATCGGTGCAAACCCTCATCGAAAGCGATGGGCTGAGTTTCGCTTTTGGTGCGCAAGACCTTTCACAATTTGATGATGGACCTCACACGGGTGATATTTCGGGGGAGTTCCTTAAGAAACTGAATTGCCGTTACGTCATCATCGGTCACTCCGAACGTCGGCAGGACCATCACGAGGACGACGAGGTCGTGGCTGCCAAGACCAAAGCGGCACTCAAGCACGGCATCGTTCCGGTTATTTGCGTCGGCGAGACCAGCGCGGACCTCGAGGAATTCGGTGCAAGCGCCGTGCCCGTCGGTCAGTTGCGCGCGGCGATTGCTGGCATTCCCGGTGATGCAGAGATTGTGGTCGCCTATGAACCTGTGTGGGCCATTGGATCTGGTCAAGCCGCCACTCCTCAACAAGCTCAGACTGTCTGCGCGGCGCTTCGTGCGGTCATCGCCGAGGTGATGTCCCAAGAAGTCGCCGACGCGACTCGAATCCTGTATGGGGGAAGCGTCAAGTCGGGCAACATCGCGTCCTTCATGCGGGAAAAGGATGTCGACGGAGCTCTCGTTGGAGGCGCGAGCCTCGACGCGGAGGAATTTGCCAAAATTGTGCAGTTCCCGAAGCACGTCATCGCATAAACTAAGAGAACCATGGACATTCTTTATATCATCGTTGAGGTCATCCTCGCGATCACCAGCATCCTCCTCACGATGACGATTCTCTTGCACCGCGGACGCGGTGGGGGATTGTCGGACATGTTTGGTGGTGGGGTCACTTCGACTCTGGGCTCAAGCGGTGTTGCTGAGCGAAACCTCAACCGTCTCACCATCATCATCGCGGTCATCTGGGTGCTCGCCATTGTCACGATCGGGCTCTTCACCCGCTTCGGATTGGTCTAGGGGAACTCATGGCTGGTGGAAACGCGATTCGCGGAACTCGTGTCGGCAGCGGTCCGATGGGAGAACACGACCACGGAAACCACGCTGAACGTGTTGCCGTTTCCTATTGGGACGCGGACGGCAACGAAACGGTCAAGTATTACGCAGCGGATGTTCCGGACGACCAAATTCCCGAACTGATCGATTCACCGACGACGGGGATGCCTGCCGGGCGAAACAAGAACAAACCTCCTCAGGTCATCAAGAACGAGCCGTACAAGACGCACCTCGCGTATGTGAAGGAACGACGCACCGAGGAAGAGGCAAACACGATTCTGTCGGACGCGCTTGAGCGTCTGCGCACAACGGGAAAGCCCTAGTCAGAAATTTGGGATGCCGCGTCTGCATCGACGAAGACGGCGGTCTCGACTTTTCCGTGTAGTGCGGTAGCGGGAGTAATGTCTGCCGGTGATTCGGCCATGAGGCGGGAAATTGCGTCTGCCTTATCGATTCCCGCTGCAATGATCCACACTCGGGATGCGCGATTGAGAGCCTCAAACGTGAACGACAGGCGTTCCGAGGGCGGCTTGGGCGAATTGTGTATCACAACGACGTCAGACCCGACCTCGTAGGTTGATCCGGGAAACAGACTTGCAACATGCCCATCGGGCCCGATCCCATTGAGAACAACGTCAAAGTCGGGAAAGCCATCCGGAAACTGTGCGCAAAATTCGGTGCAGGCTTCGTCGACAGTCTGTCCACGCGATGAGGGAAAAGAATGAATGTTCTCGGCGGGGATTGACACATGTGCCAAGAGCGCCCTCTCTGCCTGACCATCATTGCGGTCCTCGTGGCCGGAAGGCACAAATCGTTCATCG
>CANGCU010000033.1 GCA_947452355.1 Microbacteriaceae bacterium
TAACCCGTCCCTCGTCGTGGCAATGGGGATTGCAGCGATGTCCGTTCTCGCCGCGGCGGCTCTCATTTTTGTCGCCAAGATCATGGTTCCCGAGTCCGTCAAGCGTTCACCATTTCAGGTCGTCGTGGTTCTGTCCATTCTTGGATTCACGCGTGGAACCTTGGTTTCCATCATCATCGACACGATGAATTTTCAGAGCCAATCGTTCCTTTTGTCGCGCGCGATTCTTGGAGCCATCAGTCTTCCGATTGTTCTGGCACTTATTTCACTGGTGCTCCGCCGAATCAGCAGAACCCGAGCGCTTCGGACAACAACTCACAACGCAATTTCGACTACGGAACGCAATCGTGACCGCGTTCTTGCCGACATCAAATCGAGTCGGGTGCGGCTCGTCGCCGAGGTCGATTCCACGTTGCGTCCTGCTATCAACCAGATTATGGCGACTATTTCGGAGGGAAATGTTTCCCGACGCGTGCTGAGTACTGACCTTGGTAACTTGGTGACCGGCGTCATACGACCACTCAGTCATGAGCTCGCCACCACAGGGTCGACATTTCCCGCGGCGCCCGGCGACGCACGGCAACTCGTCGTTCCAACCGCCAATCCACCGTTGCGCGAACAGTTCAATCCTGCGTTTACCGCTATCGGGACATTTCTCGGCACGGGGACCGTGCTTTTGGACATGTTGCCGTTCTGGCCGGCGCTCGGGGCGACGGTGACGGTCGGTGTCATGCTCTACGTCATCCTGCGAGCAGTCAGATTCTTGCTGGGCAACCGAACGGTTCACTCGATCGTCGCAATAGTCGTTGTCGCAGCCATCCATTCCGTTGTGTGGATTCCCGCGCACCTCATCAATCGTGAATTATTTTTCCCCCCGGACTTCCCGTTTAACCCGTGGGTCCTTGGTGTTGTCGGAAGTGTCCTACTGGGTTTGCTTTACCAACTGATTGTCCTTGGCTCCTTTTCAAGCCGCAACCAACTGGCCCGACTGGACGATGTTCGCGTTGATATGACGTTGCAGCTGTCTGAAGCACGCCGGCGGGCGTGGTTGCACCAACGCCACCTCACCCATCTGTTGCACTCGTCCGTTCAATCGAGGTTGAGCGCAGAGCAGCAACTCGTGCGGTCGGGCTCTGGAAAACTGTCACCGCGCGAAACGACGCACGTGTTGACCACGTTGCAATCCGTCCTCGATTCCATCTACGTGGAACCCGCAAGTTCCTCTGACGCAATCCAGATTATTCGGGACACCATTGCCTTTTGGTCGGGGATGTGCGACATTTCGCTCGAGGTGGACGACCGGGTCGACGCCGACATTGCGAATACTCCGGACGTTGGTGAGGCAATTCAGATCGTCACACTCGAGATGATCTCGAACGCCATTCGGCACGGTCGAGCGACGGATATCGACATTTCGATTCAGCGCGAGTCGATGGAAACGATTCGCGTTACGGCAATCAACGACGGCGGACCCGTCGGAGCCGGCTTGTCGGCGGGGTTGGGTATGGCGTTGTACGACGAGTTGTGCGCAAACTGGGAGATTCGTGATGGCACGCCTGTGACCGTGGATGCCCTCATCGCCGCGCGCGGGAATAATCGTGTGGAATCTACGATTTAGGATTAGGGCCGAAGAGAAAGAGAACCATGTCAACTGTCGCTTTCACCAAAGGGGATTTTGAGGCTGCCATTACCGCAGACAATTCCTTTGTCCTCGTTGATTTCTGGGCTGAATGGTGCGGTCCGTGTCGTCAGTTCGGACCCATTTTTGAACGAGTGAGCGACAAACATCCCGACATTACGTTTGCGAAGGTGGACACGGATGCCGAACAGGAACTGTCGGCAATGGCGGGAATCAAGTCCATTCCGACGCTCATGATGTTCCGTGACGGCGTCTTGCTCTTCAATCAAGCGGGGGCAGCCCCTGAATCGGCACTGGAAGACATCATCGCCCAGGCGCGTGGGTTGGACATGAACGCGGTCCGCGCGGAGCTGGACGCTATGTCAGCGGAGCACGACCCCGGAACAAACGCCTGACCTTTGCTTTGACGGTCGTCGCCGGTTTCTCGTTGTAGACCTCGGCAAACTCTTGGCCAGACATCTTCTGGATCTCGACCATGATGGCGTCGGTCGCCTCCCGACGCGCTTTTCCGCTCGTTGCCTCGCCGTACACCGAGAGGTCCATTGGCTGGCCGTATTCGACCCGCAATTTCGCGAGGCGGATGCCCTTCGATCCGACGGGCTGAATCTTGTCCGTGCCCGTCAGCGCGACGGGAACCACCGGAACGTTGGCCGTCAGCGCAAGCCACGCAACACCGGTCTTGCCCCGGTAGAGTCGCCCATCCAGCGATCGAGTGCCTTCGGGATACATGGCAAACGATTCACCGTCGACGAGCCGCTCAAGGCCCGCATCGAGCGCATCTTGGGCCGCGGATGCCGAGCGCCTGTCAACAGGGATTGCATCGATGGATTCGAAGAACTTTCGGGACAACCAGCCCTTGAATCCCTTTCCCGTGAAATATTCGGACTTTGCGAGGAACGACACGGGCCGTCGAGACAACAGCGTAATGATGACGGAGTCAAAGAACGACAAATGGTTACTCGCGAGGATGACCCCGCCCTTGGCGGGCATGTTTGTTCTGCCAATCACCTTGGCCGCGAACAACAAACGAATGAGGGGCGGGAACAGCACCCGCGTAATGAACTTGATCACGAACGGCCCTTCGAACCCGATGCGGGCAGAACTCGTGCGGGGACACCGACCGCGGTTCGATTCGCGGGAACATCTGCAATCACGACCGCACCTGCCCCAATCTTGGCGTTGTCGCCAACAGTGATAGGTCCCAAGACTATTGCTCCCGCTCCAATAACGACACCGTTTCCGACGGTGGGGTGGCGGCGGCCGTTCTTGACGTCCCCTTGACCTCCGAGCGTTACACCGTGGTAAAACGTGCAATCGTCCCCGACGATGGCCGTTTCGCCGATGACGACACCGGCGCCGTGATCAATGAACAAGCGGTCACCAATGGTTGCCCCTGGGTGGATTTCAATTAGTGTCCACCAGCGAACAATCTGCGAGATGAACCGGGCAAGAAATGTCCAACCCCATCCCCACAACATGTGATTCATGCGGTACCACCAGACCGCGTGCAGTCCAGACAGGACCCAAAAGGCCTCCGCACGGGATCGGGTCGCGGGGTCGCGGTCCAACGCCATCGCGAGGTCCTCGCGAATTCGTTGGAGGGGAGTCACTTAGTCGAGAATACCCTCAAACAACACGGTCGACAGATACCGCTCTCCGTAGGAGGCGACGATGACGACGATGGTCTTTCCCTTGTTCTCTGGACGCTTCGCCAGTTCGAGAGCGGCCCAGACGGTGGCTCCGGACGAAATTCCCGCCATGATCCCCTCTTCGCGCGCGAGGCGACGGGCTGTGTCGACCGCTTGGGTGATGGACACGTCGATGACCTCGTCGTAGACGTCGCGGTCGAGAACATCGGGGACAAAGTTGGCGCCGATTCCCTGAATTTTGTGCGGCCCCGGAGCGCCGCCGTTTAGTATCGGAGATTCGATGGGTTCGACAGCGACCACCGTGAGACCCGGCTTTTTTTCCTTGAGCGCCTGACCAGTTCCCGTGATCGTTCCTCCCGTACCGACCCCCGCGACGAAAATATCAACCGCACCGTCGGTGTCGTTCCAAATCTCGACGGCCGTCGTCTTTCGGTGGATTGCGGGATTGGCTTCGTTCTCGAACTGGCGAGCGAGAACCGCGCCGGGTCGCTCCGCGGCGATTTGCTCGGCACGCGATACCGCACCTTTCATGCCCTCCGCCGCCGGCGTCAAGATCATCTCGGCACCAAATCCTTTGAGCAGAGCGCGTCGCTCGACGCTCATCGATTCCGGCATCGTGAGAACCACTTTGTACCCTCGTGCCGCTCCAACCATGGCGAGCGCAATTCCCGTGTTGCCACTCGTCGCTTCGACAATTGTCCCGCCAGGCAATAATTCGCCCGATGCCTCGGCCGCGTCAACAATGGCGACACCAAGACGGTCCTTGACGCTCGATGAGGGGTTGTAGAACTCCAACTTGGCGAGAACGGTTGCTTCGGAGCCGTCCGTCACGCGATTGAGCCTGACCAGTGGAGTGTTGCCGAAAGCTTCGGTGATGTCCGAATAGATACGCGCCATGATGTCTCCTAGTGAGTGAGGTCGTGTTTCGACACTACAAAAAGAGACGCAAAGGGCACATTTGTGTTACGTCAGAACCGTAACAAAGCGATTATTCGGCGGTTTCGGGTGACAGGTGTTCGTGGACGGCCAGCCATGCGTTGTCGCGCTTTTCGAACACGATCGTTTCGCGTTCATTGATTGTCGAAACCTCGCCGCCAAATTCGATTGCGCTCTCAACGTAGTGAGTGAACACCGCGGCGCTGCCACCGAGAACCTGCACGCGCTGATCCCGCGAACGGCATGCGTGGACTCGAAAGCCATCGTTGGCTTCCCACGACTCCCACAGAGTTTCGTAGTCAGCTCGCGAGTTCAGTCGCTCGGTGTGGGTGTAAAACATGAACGTCGCATCAGGTGCGAACCCCGCAAAATAATCGGCGGTTCGGTGGTGCCCGAAGTCCTCCACGATTTTCGCGGCAGCAGCAAGCACCTCATCGACCGCACTCATGACATTCTCCGGGCGAGTACCGTGATGAGTTCATAGGCGAGGTGCGCGGCGGCGATTCCCGTGATCTCTGCGTGGTCGTAGGCCGGGGCGACCTCGACTATGTCTGCGCCAACAAGATTTACACCCGACAGCGCGCGCACAAGGCGCAGCATCTCGCGGCTGGAAAGGCCCCCGGCCTCTGGCGTCCCCGTTCCCGGCGTGAACGCCGGGTCCATGACGTCGACGTCAATTGAGACGTAAACCGGTCGGTCTCCGACCCGCGCGAGCATTTTCTTGATCATTTCGTCGATGCCGAGTTCGTCGGCATCCGTCGAACGCAACACCTGGAAACCAAGGGCGGTGTCGTCAGACAAGTCAGTATCGGAATACAGCGGGCCGCGAATTCCAACGTGCAAGCATCCGGTGAGGTCGAGGAATCCGTCTTCGCTCGCCCGCCGAAACGGTGTGCCGTGGGTGAACGGGGCGCCAAAGTAGGTGTCCCACGTGTCGAGGTGAGCGTCGAAGTGAATGACGGCGATGGGTCCGTGCTTCTTGTGCAGGGACTTAAGAATTGGGTAGGCGATGGTGTGGTCGCCACCAAGTGTCACGACCTTCGTGCCGTCGACGGTGAGTTCGTCCATCCCGGCTTCGATCTGACTGATCGCCTCGGCAATATCGAAAGGATTGACACCGAGGTCACCCGCATCGACAACCTGTGCGAGCGCAAACGGCATCGCGTCCTGGGCGGGGTTGTAGGGGCGTAAAAGGCGCGATGATTCGCGAATGTGCCCGGGTCCGAATCGCGCGCCAGAGCGATAGCTCACGCCCGCGTCGAACGGAATACCGACGACGGCGATGTCGGCACGGGCAACTTCGTCGCGTCGGGGAAGTCGGGCGAAGGTTGGTGCCCCGGCGAACCGGGGCACCACCGTCGCGTCGACCTGTCCAACTTTGTCTCCCGCGTTATCGCGGGGTACGGGACTGGTCATAACTGCTGTCTAACGTACGGGCGGGATGGTCGACTTGACCGAGCGGCCAATTCGAGGTCCCTTCGGTCCGAACACGTAGTCGGGCTCGGGGAAGATAACCAGCGCGCCGATGTAGAGCACGGCGGCCGACACGATGGCGACGATGAGGCTCAAGTCGACACCGCCCGCAACCGCATTCCACTGGCCTTCGATGATCGGCGGGTAGTACGCGAACTGGAGTCCGAGAACCGCCGAGACGACCCATGCAACCATGGCACGCCAGTTGATTCCGTTGGAGTACCAGTAACGGCCACCCTTCTTGCCTCGGTTGAACACCTGCAGGTCTTCGTTGCTGTACCACCCGCGGCGGTTCCAGTATCCGATGGCCATGATGATCATCCACGGTGTCGTCGTAACGACAATCGCGCCGACGAATCCGTTGACCGCACCGAGAAGGTCAAAATAAAGACGACCGACGACGATGAAGACGAACGCAACAGAACCGATGGCGATAGTCGCCTGAACACGGCTGAGCTTGGGGAAGACCGACGAGAAGTCGAGTCCCGTTCCGTACAGCGAGGTGGTTCCGGTCGACAATCCACCGACGAAGGCGACGATGATGATCAAGTAGGCGTACCACTCCGGCGCAACACCAATCAGGCCAACGACGTAGTCGCCGCCCGTGATGAGGGTCGCGGTCGCGACACCGAAGATGAACGGGATGAGCGTCATCAGCTGCGCACCAAGGGTTGCCAGAGCGAGTTTGCCGTTCGACGTTCCCTTCGGGATGTAGCGAGCCCAGTCACCGAGGAACGCACCAAACGAGATGGGGTTCGACATGACGATGAGCGCCGCGAGGATGAACGTCGGCCAGAAGCCACCGAGAAGGTATTCGCCCGGGCCTGCGTAGGTGGGGTCGAAGACGCCAGCGAAGGCGACGATGGCGAGCAGCATCAGAACCGTGTTGGCCCAAACCGCGACGCGGTTGACGAACAACATGAACTGATAGCCGTAGACCACGACGACGACGACGATGAGCCCGATGAGCGAGTACAGGCCGATGCGCAGCATGGGGCTGTCGGTAGCGCCGAACAGGCGAACGAACGCACCGACAAGTGCGTCACCACCAACCCACACCGAGATCGAATAGAACGCGATCGCGGTGAGGAGCGAGAGGAACGATCCGGCGATACGACCCGTCACACCGAGGTGTGCACCGGATGCAACGGCGTTGTTGGTTCCCGTGCGCGGACCAAAGAACCCCATCGGGATGAGGAACAGCGTTCCGACGAGAACACCGAGCACCGAAGCACCGACGCCCTCCCAGAAGGACAGTCCGAAGAAGATGGGGAATGTTCCGAGCAAAACGGTCGCGAACGTGTTCGCGCCACCGAATTGGATTCGGAAGAGATCCCACGGCGTCGACGTGCGGTCGGCGTCGGGGATGGTGTCAATGCCGAAACCTTCGATTTCGGTCAGTTTCGGTTTGGGGTTGTGAGCAACGTTGCTCATTGATGTCCTCTCGAAAAGGTTGGGGAACAATGTGACGCCATGCTATTCCCTTCTTGCCTCTCAGGCAATAGTTTTTTCTTATGGAGATAGTTCGCGTCGTAGACCTTTCCCGAGAAATCACGGATCAGACGGTTGTGTACCCCGGAGACCCCGTCCCCCACATCACGCAACACGCGACGATCGCGAAGGACGGGTTCAACCTCGTGTCCGTCCAGATGGGGAGCCAGTCCGGCACACACGTCGACGCGCCGTTCCACTTCGACGACGCAACCTCGACAATCGACAAGATTCCACTCGACCGTTTCGTTGGGAGGGGGGTCATCCTTCACTGTGACGGCGTCGGTGCACGCGAACGAATCACGCTCGATTCCGTGCGAACCGATGCCGAATCTGCGCGCGCGGGTGACATCGTCCTCGTCCACACGGGCTGGGCGCGGCATTACGGTGGCCCGTCGTATTTTGACAACCCGTTCCTCGATGCGGGACTGGTCTCGTTCCTTCTCGAGCGCGGAGTCCGGACAATTGGCCTCGATGCGCTCAACATCGACGAAACGCCGGACGATGCTCACCCGGGCGAAGGCTTTCCCGCTCATCACCTCATCGCGACGGCGGACGGAATCATCAGCGAAAACCTGTGCAACCTTGAATCCATCGATTTTGCCGAACCACTTATTTCCCTCTTGCCGATGAAGTTCGTCGGAATCGACGGCGCACCCGTTCGCGCCGTGGCGATGGAAGTTCGCTAACGATGGCCGGAATCATCCGTCGTACGGCGAAACAGGTGAACGACAAAGCGCTTCCGATTGGCGGGCGCATTCGAGCCACGCGTCTCGCGCGCGGGCTCACGCTCGGACAGGTCGCCGCGGCCGCGGGACTCACCGAAGGGTTCGTGAGCAAGCTGGAACGCGATCAGGTGTCGCCGTCCGTTGCATCGCTCGTGTCGGTGTGTGAGGCTCTGGGACTCCGTGTCGGTGAGCTGTTTGAGCCACCGACGAGCGCCATCGTGCGTGCCGGCGAGGGCGCGAAAATCAACTGGGGTGGCATCAACGCTCGCGAATACCTGCTGTCGCCGGGTTCTCAGGCCCACATCGAGGTTTTGCACTCCATCGTCGAACCGAAAGGTTCGGGTGGTGACGAGCTGTACGCGCTCGACACCGAAATCGAATTTGTCTACGTGCTCAAGGGACAGTTCGACATCGTGTTGGGGCCGTCTACCCACCACCTCACCGTCGGCGATGCCATGACCTTTCGCGGACGTGAACCCCACACCTGGCGCAATCCGTCGACAACGGACATCGCCGAGGTGTTGTGGGTTTTGTCCCCCGCGCCCTAGGCCTTTCGTGCGCGGCGTACCGCGCGACGCTCTTTCGCGCCTTCGACCAGCGAATACAGCGCCGGCAGAACGACGAGCGTGAGGATTGTCGATGACAACAGTCCACCGATGACCACGATCGCGAGCGGTTGCGAGATGAAACCTCCGCCGCTTCCGGTGATTCCGGTCGCCAGTGGCGTCAGCGCGAACACGGTTGCCAGTGCCGTCATGAGGACCGGGCGAACACGTCGACTCGTTCCATCCAGCAACGCGTCGACAACCGTCTGACCGCGTTCTCGATATTGATTGACCAGGTCGATGAGAACGATCGCGTTGGTAACGACGATTCCCACGAGCATAAGCAAACCGATGAGCGACGAAATTCCGAGCGGGATTCCCGACACGATCTGAAGACCAATCGCGCCAGTAGCAGCAAACGGGATTGAGACGAGCAACAGCAACGGCTGACGCAACGACCTGAACGTTGCCACCATCACGACGTACACGATGAGGATTGCGGCCAGAAGCGCGAGCCCGAGTTGCTGGAATGACTCGATCTGGTCCTGAGATACACCACCGATGGTCGCGGTCGTTCCCGACGGAAGTGTGACCGAGTCGAGTGCGGTAGTGACCGCTGCGGTCGACGCACTGAGGTTGTCAGACGAAGGCGTAACCGAAACGGTCGAGGACAGCACACCACGTTCGGTCGTCCGCGATGCGGCGGTTTCGCTGATCCCAATTGTCGCGACCTTCGACAGGCGAACCTTGGTACCAAGGGGCGTCGCCAACTTGTAGGACGTCAATTCCGACAGCGTCTGGGGTGCGTTCTTTGTCTCGATGACCAGGTCCATCGTCACGTCGTCAATAACGACCTGTCCGATTGCGCTCGGTGCAATAAGTCCTGCAAGTGTTCGACCGATGAGAACTTCGGAAAGCGCGTTCTCGGCCGCAGCCTTTCGCTTGATTTCAACCGAGATGAACTGTTGCTTCTCATCGAGCGACGTCGTCACATTGTCGGCCGACTTCGTGGCGGTGACGGCCTGCGCGATGTTCGCCGTCACGGTGTTGAGGGTGTCTTCTGACGGAGCCTTGACGGTAATGTCGATGGTTCCCGACCCGAAAGCGCCACCCTGCGCGGACACGATGGTTCCGGTGTCCGTAATCGTCGCGAGATCGCGGGTGACCTCAGCACGCACCGGTTCGGCCGGAACGGTGTCCGAAATCGAAATCTGATACGTGATGTCCCCGGCCGAGCCATTGAATGCTGCGAACGAGTTTCCACCGCCGATTGACGTTTGAACCGTTTCGATTCCGGGGATGTCGAGGAGCTTCTTTTCGACGTTTTCTGCGACAGCAGCTCGGTCCATGAGCGTGAGCCCGGCCGGCGTCGAGTGGCGAAGGGTCATCGTCGATTGGCCACTGCCGCCGACGAAGTTCGTCTTCAGCAGTGGTGCGAGAGCGAGAGTTCCACCCAGAGTGAGAATCGCAATGAGGATGGTTGCGAGCGGGTGAAGGATGGTCCAACGGACAATCGGTCGGTAACCGCGCTGCAAGACATCGCTGCCCTCGGGCTTCGCCGCGCGCTTCGCACGCTTGCCCGAACCGGCAAGGAACCAGTAGGACAGCACGGGGACAATCGTCAGTGAAACGAAAAGCGACGACAGAAGCGCGAGCGTGACGGTGACGGCAAACGGCTTGAACAATTCACCGGACAGTCCGCTGACGAATGCTAGGGGAAGGAAGACGGCGACCGTCGTGATGGTCGACGCGGTCACCGCGGTAGCAACTTCTTTCACGCCGGTGCGAATTGCCGTCATGCGGTCCTCACCCAACGACAGGTGACGCTTGATGTTTTCCACAACAACGATCGAGTCATCGACCACTCGCCCGATCGAAATCGTGACCGCACCAATCGTGAGCAGATTAAGGCTGAAGTTGCTCGCCCACATTCCAATGAACGTCAGCAGGAGCGACGTCGGAATCGAGACCGCGGTGACGAGCGTCGATCGAATCGACAACAGGAAGATGAGGATGATGATGACGGCGAAGCCGAGACCCAAGAGCCCCTCGGTTGTCAGGGATTCGATGCTCGTCTCGATAAAAGGAGCCTGGTCGAA
>CANGCU010000034.1 GCA_947452355.1 Microbacteriaceae bacterium
GAGATCGGGGAATTCGTCTACGTTCAATTTGACGATGTCGATCTTGTCGGCGTGAGCCTCTGCGATGGCATCAAGGATCGGAGAAACTGCACGACACGGGCCACACCACGGTGCCCAGAAGTCAACGATCACGGGCTTACTGTTCTGCAGAACTTCGGCGGCAAATGTGGCATCGGTGACATTGCGAGCGCTCATGGTGTTCCTTTCGAGTTATGTGCCCAGTCTATCCGTGCACTAATGAGCACGTGATTCAATAAAGTGCTGAGCATCCATCGCAGCGACTGCGCCGGAACCGGCAGCAACGACCGCTTGGCGATACGTCGGGTCAATGAGGTCGCCGGCGGCGAAGACCCCGTCGAGACTGGTTCGCGAAGTCCGGCCGTCAACCGCAACATTCCCCGTTTCCGTGAGTTTCACTTGCGACGCAACGAGCGCGGTGCGGGGGTCCGACCCGATCGCGATGAACAATCCGTCGATATCCAGCGTTCGTGTCGAACCATCGGCCATGTCGAGCGTGATGCCGGCAACGGTATCCGCACCAAGAATTCCGGTTACCGCAGCGCCGGTTACGAACGTGATTTTGGGGTCCGCCTTGGCGCGCGCGAGCATTGCCGGCGACGCACGAAAGGTGTCAGATCGGTGGACGAGATAAACGGTGTCCGCGAATTTCGTCAGGAACGTTGCTTCTTCCATTGCCGAGTCGCCCCCACCGACGACCGCTACCGCGCGGTTGCGAAAAAACGCACCGTCACAGGTGGCGCACCACGAGACTCCGAATCCCGACAATCGCTTTTCATCGTCGAGACCAAGGTGTCGATATTGACTTCCCATCGAGAGAATGACTGCCTTCGACTCGATGACGTCTCCGTTTCCCAACGTGATCTTCTTGACGGGACCGGTGAGGTCGACCGACGTCGCATCATCGAAAACCAATTCCGCACCGAAACGTTCGGCCTGCGCCTGCATACTCATCATCAGGTCGGGTCCCATGACTCCTTCGGCGAAGCCGGGGAAGTTGTCGACGTCGGTTGTCTTCATGAGATCACCACCCATTTCGACGCTGGAGGTGATGACGAGCGGTTTCAGGTCAGCCCTCGCCGCATAGATGGCGGCGGTATAACCAGCAGGTCCGGATCCGATGATGACAAGTTCGCGCACGATGGTCCTTTCGACAACACTCGTAATCCGAGTTTATGGTCGCTTATTCCCGCGACGACGGAACGGCGCGAGTAGATCTCGAACGGAGGGGTCTTTGATTAACACGAGGACCACCACGTACACCGCGCCCATTGCTAGGCCGATTGTCGCCGCACACACAATCGCGGCCCCCAGCGACGTGTCGAAGGGCTGAAGTGCGTCCCGGACGACAAAACCGATTCCCACTGCCGGTAGCACCGCAAGCAGATACGTGCCGATTCTTGCGAGCAATGCGTTTCCACCAAATTGCCCGAGCCGCCTGTGCAACAGAAATCCTAAAAGAAAAGCTTGGACAATCGTCGCGGCGCTCATGCTGATCGCGATGCCGTTTGCAATCTGTGAGACCGGGCCTGATCCGACGATCAATGCCCCGATGGCAAAAACGCTCGACTGGGCGAGTTGAATAAAGAACGGCGTCCGAGTGTCTTCTAGTGCGTAAAACACGCGTTGCAGAACAAAGGCCATGCCAAAGGGGATGAGACCGATGGCAAAGAACGCGATGACATTTGCCATCCCCGTTCCAGCCTCGGATGCGAAAACACTCGCGATGAAGCTCGAGGTGAGCCACAGAACGGCCGCACTGATCACCATAAACATCGAGATGCGACTCAGGGATTCGCGGATGTCCGCCCCGAGCAAATCCCATTTCTTGTCACGCGCGTTCGTGCTCATTCGCGTGAAATACGCGGTACCCAGAGACACCGTGATGACCGAGTGGGGGAGCATGAAGACGAGCCACCCGAATCGAAGTACCGCCATACCCGGCTCTCCGAACGCAGTGGCGAGGGACGCGATGTTGCTTTGAAGCACTCCAGCGAGTTGCGTGACAACGATCATGCCGAACGTCCATGCCGCGAGACGCGTCGTCGCACCGAGCCCCACCCCACGGAAACGGAAGTCGGGACGGAATCGGATTCCCGCCCGCCCGAGGAAAGCGAACAACGCTGTTGCCTGAACCACGACGCCCAGGGTTGCGGTACCGGCGAGGATGGAGATTTCGGTTGGGTTCCAGTCGGTGGCAACAGCGACGTTCCCCGTAAATACAGAGCCGAACCACACCATTCCCGCAATCGCGACAATGTTGTTCAGCGCAGGTGCCCAGGTGAATGGACCAAAGAGGCCTTTCGCGTTAAGAACTTCACCGACCAATGTGTATGCGGCGTAGAAGAAGACTTGCGGAAGGCACCACCATGCGAAAGCGGTCGCGAGATTGAGGTCCGTCTGCCCAAACCCGTCACCGCTTGCGGTGTGTTGGGTGTACAGGCGGACGAGCAGTGGTGCCGTTGCAACCGCGAGGGCTGTCACTGCCAAGACCACGGTCAGGCCCAGGGTCAACAATCGATTGATGTATTTCTCGCCACCGTCGTCGTGGAGTTGCGCTTTGACTATCTGCGGGACCAGAACCGCACTGAGAACACCCCCAGCGACGATGACGTACACGTTGTTGGGTAATTGGTTTGCCAGTGCGAACGCATCAGCGCCGGACCCGATTAGTCCGACGGTTCGCGCGAGCACAACCGCGCTAATGAATCCGAGTATTCGAGAAACGATGGTTCCGGACGCGAGCACAAGGGAGGATCGACCGATTCGCTGATTCATCGGGGTTTACGTCTGTCTCGAACTTGGCGGATGATTCCGATGCCCAGCATCGCCGACACGAGACCGACAAAGACAAAGAGGGTCACACCCTCCCACTGAGCTTGAACGTCCATTTCCACAAACGCCGGTTCGCTGATTGGTAATCCCGTCGTGGTGTTCAGCGTCGCGCGAAGTGACGTTCGTCCGTTCGCAACCGAAGACATGGGGAACGTCACCTGCACGCTGGACTCTGCAGGGACCAAAACTTTTTGGGTCGGTTTTTCGATTCGAACGATTCCCGATGTTGCATTGACCGTCGCGACAACCGTGACATCGGACGACGTCGAGTTTGTGACGGTGAGTGGAAGTTCGGTGGAATTGGCGAGGACTGTGAAATCACTCCCGAGCGAAAATGAAACGAACTCCTCGTAGGAATTTTCGTTCCTCACGAGACTCCTAACGTTCGCGGCAAAGTTCGGTCCGCCAATACCTCCAGCGACAACGCACAAACGACGAAGGCGAGGCGTTGAGATGACAGTTGGATCCATCGCTATGGACGACACGAGTCTGTCCATTCGGTGATGCATCATCAGTAGTCGAATCGGCACCTCGGGCACATCATGGACGACAAACGTTCCGACGTCGGCCACGCTGGTTGGCGTGAATTGGCGCGCCCGAGTTCCGTTGACAAAAAGCGCATCGAGAAGCGCGGTTGCGCGCCGTGAATCAATTGCATGAGTGTCTCGCGGAAAGGCCACCACGGCCCCACCAGCCAATCGAAGGCGCATGGCCAACGCCCGAATGTCGGTAGTGGATCCAGGCGCAATGGCCTCAGCGACCTTCGTGCTGATTTCGTGTGAAATGGACCCCGGGGTGTCTGGGAAATTCTCGTCGTCCGTAATAAGGGATGTGTAACCCAGTTGTTGAATCGCACGGAGGCTTCGATCGTTTCCTCCGAGTCCACTCGGCCAACCCACGATTGATCCGGCCGGGATCCCCGAAATTTCGCTCAATTGGATTGTCGAGACCCGAAACGGTGGATTCGTCATCGCCAGCACAAAGGGGTCGGCGTTTCCCCAGGGCAAATACACCGGACCACTCTGTTTGACCGACTCAAGCCACGAGGTCGCCACAGCAGGGGCATCCGACCCAAGGGATTCAACGCTGGTCACGATGCGTGAATCAATTGCGAGGGTCGCCCCATGCGAAATTGCCGCGCGGGCGAGCACCGACCAGGAACCGCCCGGTGCTGTCAACGCCGACAATTCTTCCGCGGTGAGAAGGTCCGAACTACCGGCTGGGGCGACAATGGGAACGAGAACGCTGAATGTCGCTTGATGTGGCGCGGCCGCATTCGCAGTCGAAATGCCGACGAGTGACAACATCAATGCCAGAAGAATGCTCGGACCGACGCGTGCGCGACGAACTTCTGCTCCTCCGACGGCCGACATAACGGTAAGTCTAGACTGAAGCAATATGGAGAGCGTGGCGGAGGCCATGGCGAGATTGACTGCCCTCGCCACCAGCGGAACCGTTTCGACGTTGACCGCTGCCTTTGTCGAAGCGGGATGTGAACTCGCCTTGGTTGGTGGACCTATTCGCGATGCGTTCCTCGGGCGGGAGCTGACAGACCTTGATTTCGCGACCAACGCGAAACCCGACGAGATCCTGCGCATCGTGACGCCGATTTCATCGACAACGTGGGATATCGGCCGAGATTTTGGAACCATTGGTGCCCTTGTCTCAGGTGAGCGCATTGAGATTACGACCTACCGAAGCGATGAATACGATCGCGAAACTCGGAAGCCGCTTGTGGCGTTTGGGACGACAATCGATGACGACCTATTGCGCCGTGATTTCACGGTCAACGCAATGGCTCTCGTGCTCCCTCAGCTCACCTTGGTCGACCCCAGTGGTGGTTTCGACGACCTTGTTGCACGTCGATTGAGGACACCCGGGACACCCGAACAGTCTTTCGCTGATGACCCGTTGCGCATGATGCGCGCCGCGCGGTTTACAGCTCAACTCGGTTTTCAACTGGCACCCGAGGTGACAAGCGCGATGTCGGCGCTCGCAGACTCGATTGAGATGATCAGTCCAGAGCGAATTAGGGATGAATTTACCAAGCTGCTCAGCGCCGATGACCCAATCCCCGGCATTCGAACACTTGTCGAGACAGGAATCCTGGACCACATTCTTCCCGAGATTCCGTTACTCATTCGGGAACATGATGAGCACGGTCGCCACAAAGATGTGTACGAACACTCCTTGACCGTTTTGACGAAATCCATCGCCGTCGAGCGGGAACGCTTCCCCGATTCGCCGCCCGATGTGATTGGCCGCCTCGCCGCACTTCTTCACGACATCGGAAAGCCGGCAACCCGATCGTTCGACTCGTCGAAGGTCGTCACGTTCTACGGTCACGACGTCGCCGGCTCTCGTTTGGCGAAGAAACGATTGCAAGCCCTCCGATTTGATAACGACACGATTTCCAGGGTGTGCAACCTCATTCGCCTCCATCTTCGTTTCTTCGGCTACAGCGAGGGCGCCTGGACCGATTCCGCTGTGCGGCGTTATGTCAGGGACGCGGGCGAGGAACTCGAGCGACTGCACATTCTGGTTCGAAGTGACGTCACCACGCGAAACGATCGAAAGCTCGCGCTCATGGATTCTGCTTACAGTGATTTGGAAGCGCGCATTGCGGACATTCGAGAACGCGAGGAAATCGACGCGATTCGACCCGACCTCGATGGCGATCAGATCATGACAATCCTTGATGTTCGACCCGGAAGGTTGGTTGGTGAGGCGCGCGCGTTTCTCATGGAACTTCGGCTCGACGAGGGACCGCTCGGCGAAAAAGAGGCCGAACAACGTCTTCGGGCGTGGGCGGCTGGCCGTGAATTGTCCTAACCCTCAATGTGGGCTATTCTTGGACGGTTGCCCTCAAGGCGACACACGCTAGATGCACAACCCTCCTGCTACAGAAAGTCTGTAGCCGCTGAGTCCAGAGGAGGTGGGTTACGTCATGCATCCCTACGAAATAATGGTGATTCTCGACCCCGAGGTCGATGAGCGCACCGTCGAACCGACACTTGAGAAGTTTCTCAAGGTCATCACGAGTGGTGGTGGAACCGTCGACAACGTCGACATTTGGGGCCGTCGCCGTTTGTCCTACGAAATCCAGAAGAAGAGCGAAGGCATTTACGCCGTCGTGAACTTCACCGCGGACCCCGCCACAACGCAGGAACTGGAACGTCAGCTTCGACTCAACGAGTCGGTTATGCGAACCAAAGTTCTTCGCGCCGACGAGGCCGTTGCTCGTATCGCATCGAAGGCTGCGGAAGCTGCGGAAGCAGCCGAAGTCGTCACCGCGGCTGCGGAGTAACCAGCATGGCTAACGACACCGTCATCACCGTTGTCGGCAACCTCACCGCCGACCCGGAACTTCGCTACACCCAGAACGGCGTGGCCGTTGCGAACTTCACGATCGCGTCGACCCCGCGGACGTTCGACCGCGCCAGCAACGAATGGAAGGACGGCGAAGCGCTGTTCCTCCGTGCGAGCGTGTGGCGCGAATTCGCCGAGCATGTCGCGTCGTCTCTTACCAAGGGTTCGCGCGTCGTCGCGACTGGTCGACTTCGTCAGCGTTCCTTTGAAACGAAAGAGGGCGAAAAGCGCACCTCGATCGAACTCGAAGTTGACGAAATTGGCCCATCGCTCCGTTACGCGACCGCTGCGGTAACCCGCGCACCGGGTTCCGGCTCGAATGCTGGCGGAAACGCCGATTGGTCAGCCCCTGTTGGCGGAAACGACTGGGCCACCTCGGCACCGGCCGCAGGTGGAGCAGACCCCTGGGGTGCTGGTGCACCCGAACCGTCCAACGACGACGCTCCGTTCTAACTAACACTTCACGAAAAGGATTAACACCATGGCAGGAAAGGCAACCGGCGACCGCCGCAAGCCGCGCGTGGGCAAGGGCGCCAAGGCGCTTCCCCCCGCACGCGCAATCAAGGTTGACGTTATCGATTACAAAGACGTCGCCACACTTCGCAAGTTCATCTCGGAGCGCGGGAAGATCCGTTCGCGCCGAATCACTGGCGTTTCAGTTCAAGAGCAGCGCCTCATCGCTCGTGCGGTCAAAAACGCTCGTGAGATGGCACTTCTCCCCTATGCCGGCGCGGGCCGTTAAGGAGTACGACAATGGCAAAACTCATTCTCACCCACGAGGTCACAGGCCTCGGATCCGCTGGTGACGTCGTCGACGTCAAAACCGGCTACGCGCGCAACTATCTGGTTCCTCAGGGTTTCGCAATCCATTGGACTCGCGGTGGCGAAAAGCAGGTAACAGACATCAAGCAGGCTCGCGCAACGCGTGCGATGGCCTCGCTTGACGATGCGCAAGCGCTCAAGGCCAAACTGGAGGGCGCGACCATTACCGTCGCCGCGTCAGCCGGTTCCGAAGGTCGTTTGTTTGGCTCGGTCAAAACCTCGGACATCGCCGCCGCCGTCTCTGACGCGGGACTCGGTGATATTGACAAGCGAACAATCGAACTCGCGACACCGATCAAGTCGACCGGCGCCTACTCGGCGACCGTTCGCCTGCACGATGGCGTTTCGGCCACCCTGGCGCTCAAGGTTATTGCTCGCAAATAGCCCACAGAGCCGGTTGTTTCGGCGCCCGCCATCGTTTACGGTGGCGGGCGCCGGCACATTGAGCGGCACTACAGCGTGTGGAAAACCTAAAGGTTCAACCTAAACTCTAAACAACTTTCCTCACAAGACAACGGTGAACAAAACACGCGGTCAGAGCCTATATTTAGCCTTGGCTGACGAGTGTTATCCACACTTCTCCACACGCATTCCACAGGTTTATGCGGCGTGGTTCACATCCTCTCCACACAGTTATCCACAAGTCAAGTTGCGCCGGGTATTGCCAAAACGTAGCGTTCACAGCAGGCGTGTGGCGTGGCGTTGAGTGATGTCGCACGTCGACCGCATACTGAATATCCCGACCTACCCGAAACCCAGGAGGTGATCACCGATGGCCGGACCACAGCTCGAACTCGTACCGGAAGGAACGGGTGACACTCGTGTGCCTCCGAACGACCAGGCCGCTGAAATGAGCACACTGGGTGGGATGCTGTTGTCGAAAGACGCCATCGTTGAGGTGCTGGAACTCGTCCGTGCCGAAGACTTTTATTACCCCAAGCATGAAATCATCTTCAACGCGATCAACGCAGTCTTTTCACGTTCGGAACCAACCGACGTCATCATGATTACCGACCAGCTCACGCGCGAAGGAAACCTCGCCAAGATTGGCGGCGCAAGTTATTTGCACACCCTGGAATCCTCGGTGCCTACAGCGGCGAACGCTAGTTATTACGCGAGCATCGTCGCCGACAAGGCGGTTCTGCGCAAGCTCGTCCAGTCGGGAACGCGAATTTCCCAAATGGGATTTGCCGCGGAAGGAGACCCAAGCGAACTTCTTAACGACGCACAGGTCGAAATCTTTTCGATTGGTCGCGCGGCCGGCGCCCAGGATGCGATGATGCTCCGGGACGCGGTGGAAATCGCAGTCAAAGAAATGGAACACCAGGCGAAGTCCGCCAAAGAGGGCCTCGATATTCCGACTGGTTTTCGCGAGCTCGACGACGTGACGAACGGACTACACCCTGGGCAGCTCGTCCTGATTGCCGCCCGACCGGGATTGGGAAAGTCAACCCTCGCGCTCGACTTCGCGCGATCCGCTGCACTGAAGTCAAACGTTCCGACCGTGTTCTTTTCGTTGGAAATGAGTGCGACCGAAATTTCACAGCGCCTGATCGCCGCCGAGACCAGCGTCCCGTTGACGGTCATCCGAAAGTCCAAAGAGATGAACAACGAAGGCTGGAAGCGCATCAACTCGGTGCAGGCCCGTATCGGTCAAACCCCGTTGTACATTGACGACAGCCCGAACCTGACGCTCTCGGAAATCCGTGCGAAGTGTCGCCGCATGAAGGCCCAGCTGGGAATCAAACTCGTCATCATCGACTATTTGCAGCTCATGACGAGTGGGAAAAAGGTCGAGAACCGCCAACAAGAAGTGTCCGAATTCTCTCGATCGCTGAAGCTGTTGGCGAAAGAGCTCGGGGTGCCGGTTGTCGCGCTGTCACAGCTCAACCGTGGGTCCGAACAGTCCCCTGACAAAAAGCCACAATTGTCCAACCTTCGCGAATCGGGTTCACTCGAGCAGGATGCCGACATCGTGTTGTTGCTCCACCGCGAGCGATTCGCAGAACAGGGCGAAAACCGCAACGACGCCGAGATTCACATTGCGAAGCACCGGAACGGTGAAATGCGCGTGCTTCGCGTCCAGTTCGAGGGAATCTATTCACGCTTTAGCGACATGGCTAACGTTTAGCGAGAAAAACTCTGTCGAAGAGTCCCGTATCCTAAAGGCATGGCAGTTGCTGGTTCGATCCTCATTAGGTGGGAAACGATTCGTCGAGTGATGCAGCCATATGGTCGGTACGCCGCGGCTGTCGTTGCCGGGCTTGCGATCACCTTCACTCAGGACCACTCCACGTTCACGGGGTTGAGCTGGCTAATCGTTGTCGTTGTCGTGTCTCTTGTGTTTGGCGATGGACCCGACACGATAATCAACAAATTCGCGTGGTGGTCGACGCTCGTTGTCGCCGCGATGGCGGCGCTTGGCCTGTTGGCGGGAAAGATGTCACCGGCCACCGCCCTGTCGCTCACTATCGCCCTGGTGGCGTTCGAAACCTCGCGAGCGTTCACTCGGGGGGATCGCATCTGGCTGTGGTCGACCGCGGTATTGGCGGCGGGACTCTCCATCCTCTTTTTCAGCATCAATGCAGAAGACACGACAGCAGCCGGATTAACCGGCGGTTGGGCAATAATCGCCGGAATATTTGGGCTGATAGCCGCCGTCGACCTGCGGATCAAACAGTCACGGGCAGGCCGCAAACCCGCCGCGACAACGGTGACTCCCCAAAAGAAGGCGAAACCACGTGGCACGAAACGATAAAACCCGACCAGCAGAACTCGTCGGTCTTGCCTTTGCCGCGGGGCTTTTCCTCGGTGGAATTGTTCTCGTCGTGACCCGCGACATCAGCCTCGCGGCCGTTGCGGGCGGCGGCGGTTTCGTCGTCACCATCGTGACGCTTGCCATGATCGTTCTGGCGATGAGCCCGCAATTACCGAAGTCAGGCGACAACCCGCACGACTAGGGCAGATAGTTGATGAGCCGCGACGCGAGACCCACATACGTCGCAGGAGTCAATTCCAGCAATCGTTGTTTTCCTGCAGCCGACATGTCGAGCCCTTCGATGAACGCCCGAAGGTCGCTCGCGCTCAATCGTTTGCCGCGCGTCAGTTCTTTCAACAATTCATACGGGTTGTCAATTGTCGTTGTTCCCGCAACTCGCTCGGCGCGAAGCACCGTTTGAATTGCTTCACCAAGAACTTCGAGGTTCGATTCCAGGTCTGCCGACAACGCGTCACGGTTCACGTCGATTTCGGCGAGACCGGCCGTGATATTCGTAATTGCCAGTAGCGAGTGACCGAGTGCCACACCGATGTTTCGTTGGGTGGTCGAATCGGTCAAATCGCGCTGAAGCCTCGATGTGACCAGCGTGGCGGCGAGTGCATCGCCTAACGCCGACGAGATCTCAAGGTTGGCTTCCGCGTTCTCGAATCGAATCGGGTTTACCTTGTGGGGCATCGTGGACGAACCGGTCGCACC
>CANGCU010000035.1 GCA_947452355.1 Microbacteriaceae bacterium
CCTCGCCCCACTTTCCGGCGATCTGCGGGGTCAGAGACGAGGTCGCCCACGTGTCCATGACATCGACTTCGCCGATACAACCACCCGCGACACCTCGCTGGTCGGCGCTATATCCGGGAGCGGGTTGTGACGACGGGTCAACAGGGAGTTGGTCCTCGGTCGGAACGATGGGGGAATCGAAGTCGGGGTTGCCCTCGGCATCGAGCGGGTACCAGACGGGAATCGGCACACCGAAAAAGCGCTGGCGTGAAATCAACCAGTCACCGTTGAGTCCACCAACCCAGTTGTCATACCGAACGCGCATGAAGTCGGGGTGGAAGTCGACCTGTGTTCCGCGCTCGATGAGTCGCGCCCGCAGGTCTTCGTCCTTGGCTCCGTTGGTGATGTACCACTGCCGGGTCGTGACGATCTCGAGTGGCTTGTCACCCTTTTCAAAAAACTTGACGGGGTGAGTGATGGGCTTGGGTTCACCAATCATTTCCCCCGATTCCTGCAACATCTCGACAATGCGTGCCTTCGCCGAGAACACGGTCTTGCCGGCGAGTTCGGCGTAGTTCGCGCGCTGTTCGTCGGTGTCGATCCCGGCGGGCGGTTCCCTCATGACACGTCCGTCGAAACCGAGGATCGGGCGGGTCGGAAGGCTGAGTTCACGCCACCAGATGACGTCGGTGACGTCGCCGAACGTACAAATCATCGCGATGCCGCTTCCCTTGTCAATCTGGGCGAGCGGGTGAGCAAGGACGGGTACCTCGACACCAAAAATCGGTGTGCGCACGGTCGTGCCGAAGAACGGCTTATAGCGTTCGTCGTCAGGGTTGGCGACGAGGGCGACACACGCGGGGATCATCTCGGGTCGGGTCGTCTCGATGTCGATCGTCCCGCCGTCCGGCTTGTGGAACGACACCCGGTGGTACGCGCCCGGCATGTCCTTGTCTTCCAATTCCGCCTGGGCGACCGCGGTGCGGAAGGTGATGTCCCACAGCGTTGGTGCGTCGGCTTGATACGCCTCGCCCCGGGAAAGATTGCGAAGGAACGCGCGCTGAGCCGTGCGCTGCGATTCGTCGGAAATGGTGCGGTACGTCTGTGACCAGTCGACCGAGAGGCCGAGTGTTCGCCACAGTTCCTCGAACTTCTTCTCGTCTTCGACGGTCAGTCGTTCACATAGCTCGACAAAGTTGCGACGGGAAATCGGCACCTGGTCGGCGGCCTTCGACGAAGCGTTGTCGCCGCCCTCGAGAGGTGGGGTGAAAGAAGGGTCGTACGGCAGGGTCGGGTCGCATCGGACACCGTAATAGTTCTGGACACGACGTTCGGTGGGAAGTCCGTTGTCGTCCCACCCCATGGGGTAGAAGATGACTTTTCCCTGCGCGCGCTGGTAGCGGGCGGCGAGGTCCATGTGGGTGTACGAAAACACGTGACCGATGTGCAACGAACCGGATGCTGTCGGCGGGGGAGTGTCCACCGCGAACACGCTTTCCTTGCCGAGTGAAACGGCCCTAGCGCGATCAAACGCGTACGTCCCTTCGCGTTCCCACACCTCACCCCACGTTGCTTCGAGTCCTTCGAGGGCCGGTTTGTCGGGGATTTCGCGGGGCATGAGAGCCTCTTTCACTATCGGCGGCAGCGGGTATGGCTGCCTCACGTGTACCGCCTAAATCTACCAGCCCTCGGGCTGGCGTCGTGCGGGGCGTCTAGTTGTTGAACGCGAGATAGATGTTGAGCGTCGATGCAATCCAGAGCCACGCTTCATAGGGAATGAGCAGGCGGGCGGACCACAGATCGACCGCTTTGAACTTCACAATCGTCATCCAGACAAGAACGTCCATCGCGAGGATGATGACGACTCCCAGCCAGAAGGCGATGGGACCGATCAACGGGAACCCTGCGAAGAAAATCGGGGTCCAGATGGCGTTGAGAGCTAACTGCCAGATGAACAATCGAATCCCCGCGGTTCGGTTGGGGCTCGACGCCATGCGCCACGCACGCCAGAAGGAAACCCCAATCAACACGTATAGAACTGACCACACGGGACCGAACACCCAGTTCGGCGGAGTCCACGGTGCGACGTTCGCGTCCGCATACCAACCGTCAACGTTCCCGGCGGTTGATGTCGCACCCAATCCACCGATGATGAACGGCACGGCGATGCTGATAACCAGCGCAAGTCGCTGGCGGGGGCGGGTGGACGGTGATGTCGATTTCGCGGCCATGATGCTCCTTCGTGTTGGGAACAGACTACGCCTCGGACCCCCGCCCGGCACGCATAGAATTGAGACCCATGACGTACCCCCGACACCGAGACACGACCGGCGTTCAGCCGTCCCCGTCGTTCCCTGCGATCGAACATGAGGTTCTCGCCTATTGGGCGGCCAACGATACCTTTCGTCAGTCGATCGCGAACCGCGAGGGCTGTGACGAATGGGTGTTCTATGACGGCCCGCCGTTCGCCAATGGACTGCCGCACTACGGTCACCTGCTGACGGGGTATGCAAAAGACCTTTTCCCCCGCTACCAGACGATGCGCGGCAAGCAGGTTCACCGACGATTCGGTTGGGATACTCACGGGCTTCCCGCCGAACTCGAGGCCGAACGCCAACTCGGGATCACCGACAAATCACAGATCGAGGCAATGGGGCTCGCAGCGTTCAACGCGGCCGCGAAAGAATCGGTACTCAAGTACACCAAGGAGTGGGAAGAGTACGTCACGCGCCAAGCACGCTGGGTGGACTTCGAGAATGACTACAAGACCCTCGACATCACGTTCATGGAGAGCGTCATCTGGGCGTTCAAACAACTGCACGACAAGGGACTCGCGTACGAGGGATACCGCGTGCTTCCGTATTGCTGGCGCGACCAAACCCCGCTGTCGAACCACGAACTGCGAATGGACGATGACGTCTACAAGTCGCGTCAAGACCAGTCCGTCACCGTGACCTTTCCGCTCACGGGAGACAAGGCGGAGTCACTGGGGCTGAGTGGCGTCGCCGCGCTCGCCTGGACGACGACACCCTGGACACTTCCCACCAATGCGGCGCTCGCCGTCGGTCCGGCAATCGACTATGCCGTTGTTCCCGCGGGACCCAATGGTGCCTCTGCACAGGGTGACTGTTTCCTCTTGGCGGCAGACACCGTCGGCGCGTACGCCAAGGAACTCGGTTATGACGACGCGACGGCTGCGACCGACGCCGTGAGCTCGACCGTTTCAGGCTCGGAACTCGGCGGAATGAATTACACGCGGCTGTGGGATTATTACGCGGACACCGACGGCATGGACAACGCCTGGCAGATCCTCGTCGCAGATTACGTTGCGACTGGTGAAGGTACCGGAATCGTTCACCAGGCCCCCGCATACGGTGAAGACGACCAGATCACGTGTGCCGCGGCGGGAATCCCCGTCATCGTCTCGATTGACGATTCGGGAAAATTCCTGTCCGAGGTCACCGATGTCGCGGGACTTCATGTCTTCGACGCCAACAAGCCGTTGACCCAGAAACTCAAGGCCGACGGACGACTGATGCAACAGAAGTCGTACGACCACTCGTACCCGCATTGCTGGCGTTGCCGCAACCCGCTCATCTACAAGGCGGTTTCGTCGTGGTTTATTCGCGTCCCCGACTTCCGCGACCGCATGGGCGAACTCAACCAGGAAATCAACTGGGTGCCCGACAACGTCAAAGACGGACAGTTCGGGAAATGGCTCAGCGGTGCTCGCGACTGGTCGATTTCGCGTAATCGTTATTGGGGAAGCCCGATTCCGGTGTGGAAGAGCGACGACCCTGAGTACCCGCGAATCGACGTCTATGGTTCGCTGGACGAACTCGAGGCCGATTTCGGAGTTCGTCCGAACGACCTTCACCGACCGGCGATTGACGAACTGACACGCCCGAACCCGGACGACCCGACTGGAAAATCGACGATGCGCCGCATCACCGATGTGCTCGATGTGTGGTTCGATTCCGGTTCCATGCCGTTCGCCCAGGTTCACTACCCGTTCGAGAACCGTGAGTGGTTCGATACGCACAACCCCGCGGACTTCATCGTTGAGTACATCGGCCAGACGCGCGGCTGGTTCTATACGCTTCACGTCCTGTCGACCGCGTTGTTCGACCGACCCGCGTTCACCAACGTCATCAGTCACGGAATCGTGTTGGGGAACGACGGACAGAAGATGTCGAAATCTCTGCGCAATTATCCGGACGTGTCCGAGGTGTTCGAACGCGACGGAGCCGACGCGATGCGCTGGTTCCTCATGTCATCGAGCGTCATTCGAGGCGGGAACCTCGTCGTGACAGAAGAGGGCATTCGCGAATCGGTCCGCCAGTTCCTGTTGCCGCTGTGGAGCACCTATTACTTCTTCACGCTATACGCGGGAGACGTCGAGCCCGTTCGCCGAACCGACTCGACCCACGTTCTCGATCGGTATCTGTTGGCCAAGACCCGCGAGCTCATCGAGAAGGTGACAACCGACCTCGACGCACTGGACAGCCCGATGGCGGCGTCGTCCATTCGCGACTTCGCTGATGTGCTGACCAATTGGTACGTTCGTCGTTCGCGCGACCGGTTCTGGGATGGCGACGATCGTGACGCCGTCGACACGCTGTACACCGTGCTGGAAACCGTGTGCCGCGTTGCCGCTCCGCTTGCGCCACTGCTGACGGAAGAGGTGTGGCGAGGGCTCACCGGTGGTGAAAGTGTTCACCTCACGGACTGGCCCGACGCCAACGAATTCCCCGCCGATAATGATCTCGTTCAGGCGATGGACCGCGTTCGCGAGGTGGCGTCGGCTGGACTCGCGCTGCGCAAGTCGCAGGGTCTGCGCGTCCGTCTTCCGCTGGCGAACCTCACGGTCGTCGTGCCCGAAGCCCCGACCATCCCGGCATTCGCCGACATCCTCCGCGAGGAACTTAACGTCAAGACCGTGTCGGTTGTCGAGTTTCGCGAGGAATCGGTGAGCGAATACGGCATCACTCGCCGCCTTTCGGTCAATTCACGCGCTCTTGGTCCACGAATCGGTGGGCAGGTTCAGCAGGTTATCGCGGCGACGAAAGCGGGAGACTGGTCGGTTGACGGAGACGTCGTCACGGCCGGTGGGATCGCGCTCGAGGAGGGCGAATACGAACTGGTTCTCGATGTCGCCGATACCGCAGTTGCTGTGTCGTTCCTTGGTAACGCGGGGTTCGTCGTCCTCGACACCATTGTCACGCCGGAACTTGCCGCCGAGGGTCTCGCCCGGGATGTCGTGCGCGCAATTCAGCAGGCACGAAAAGACGCGGGTCTCGATGTGAGCGACCGCATCCGCCTTGAAATCGAATCCGACGCTGTCGCCATCGTTGCGATGCGAGACCATCAGGACCTCATCGCCGGTGAAACCCTCGCGCTCGAACTGGAATTCGTCGATGGAACATCAGGCGACATTGAGGTCGGGGACGGTTCCCGAATCCGTGTCGGGTTGGAAAAGGTGTGACCGACTACCGGGCCGAGGTCGGCACGATCTTCGAATCGCTCGTCGCCCGCATCGGTGAACGCGCACCACAGCCGCGCCTTCATGCAACGCGCAAGGCGATGGAGTACCTAGGCAACCCGCAAGAAATGTATTCGGTTGTGCACGTGACGGGGACGAACGGCAAGACGTCGACCTCTCGCATGATCGAGGCTTTGTGTCGCGCGCACGGCTTGCGGACGGGGCTCATGACGAGCCCACACCTGCGATTCGTCAACGAGCGAATCATGATTGACGGCGAACCCATCAGCGACGAACGATTTGTCGACAATTGGCGAGACGTCGAGCCGTACATCGACCTCGTCGACGCCGACCTGGTGGCGAACGGTGAAGTTCCCCTCACGTATTTCGAGACCCTCACCGTGTTGACGTTGGCCGCGTTCGCGGATGCACCCGTCGACGTTGCCGTTCTCGAAGTCGGGATGGGTGGCGAATGGGATTCGACCAACGTCGCTGACGCCGACGTTGCAGTTTTTGCGCCGATTGGCATCGACCATGCCGAGTTCCTCGGGAATACCGTGAGCGCTATTGCCCGAACGAAGGCGGGCATCATCAAACCGGGAAGCATCGTGGTGACGGCGTCCCAAGAGCCTGATGCGCTCGCCGAGATTGTGCGCGCCGCCGACATGTTGGACGGCGAACTCGTTGTCGAGGGAGACGCATTTGAACTGATGTCGAGTGTGTCCGCGGTGGGTGGCCAGGTCATGCAGATTCGGGGTCGTGCAGCCGCCTATCGCGACGTTCCCGTCACGCTCCACGGTCGCCACCAAGCGCACAACGCTGCGCTAGCCATCGCAGCGGTCGAGTCGTTGCTGGGGAACGGCTCGCGTCCGATTCCTGACGAAATTCTCAGCGTCGCGCTTGGGAACGTCACGAGCCCGGGTCGGTTGCAGTACCTTGCGGCGAACCCGCCGATCATCGTCGACGCAGCCCACAATCCTCATGGCGCAACCGCTCTCGCCTCGGCGATCCGTGACGTGCTCCCGTTCGAACGGGTCTGGATGGTGCTCGGTGTGCTCGATGACAAGGACGCGCAGGGAATTATCGAAGCGCTCGACCCCGTCGTCGCGGGATTCATTTGTACGCAGTCGAACTCTGACCGCGCCATGCAGGCGAACGACCTCGCAGACATTGTCGCCGCGCTTGTCGGGCCGGATCGGGTTCAGGCCGAGCCGACACTGTCCGTCGCCATCGAGACGGCAAAGTCGATGTGTGGGCCGGCAGATGCGATTATGGTCTCAGGAAGTATCACGCTGGTTGGCGACACCATGACTCTCGCCCGAACGGAGAACTGGACATGACCGAACGCCGACAACGGAGCGCCACCGAGTCACTGTTGGCGGTTGCGTTCGGTGTCGAAATGGCCGCAATCCTTTTCGGAGCGATTGCCATCGCGGGCTTGCACAAACAGCAGTGGCTCGAGGTGGTCATCACGGCCGTCGTGTTGCTCGCAATGTTGTCGCTCGCACAGGCGACGCTGCGACGAGGACTCCACCCGATTCTCTACGCGTCCCAGGCGTTGCTTGCGCTTCCCGTCATCACCGAACCGATGTGGATATTCGCGTGGGTCCTCTGCATGATTTTCTGGATTTACTGCCTCCTCAAGGGGCAACAACTTGACCGTCGAAAGGAACAACAATGACCGAAACCCAGGACACTCTCGTCCTCGTCAAGCCAGACGGAACCGACCGAAACCTCATCGGCGAAATACTTCGGCGGATCGAAGCCAAGGGCTACGAGATTGTCGATTTGCGGATGCTGACCCCCGAACGCGAGCTGCTCGCTCAGCACTATGCCGAACACGAGGGCAAGCCCTTTTTCGAGCCACTCGTCGAGTTCATGTCGAGCGGACCGGTCGTTGCGGCGAAGGTTCGTGGACACCGTGTCATCGAAGGATTTCGTGCATTGGCGGGCACAACCGATCCGACGCTCGCGGCACCGGGTTCAATTCGCGGCGACCTCGCTCGGGACTGGGGCGTCGCGGTGCAAAAGAATCTCGTACACGGAAGTGACTCGCCCGAGTCTGCTGCGCGAGAACTCGCACTCTGGTTTTAGTACCCGTTAATTAGCATCGGGACGAGCAACGGGAACTGCGCAATGATGGCGAGCGCAATCGCCGCGAGGTTAACCACGGGAATTAGCCAGGCATAGGGAAGCACCCGTCCGCCGATTCGCGCGAGCCGGTCGTTGTCGAACAATAGTTTTTCCCGAAGCAGCCACGGCGTCACAATCCACAACATAATTGATTGAGTGACCCACGTGACCATGCAATACAGGCACAGGAAGCCGATGCTGTAGACCGCGGCGAAAAATAACCACATCAGGAAGAACCAGGCTGCGACCATTCCGACGGCGAAGGTTCGCCAGTACCAGCGCGAATAGGTCGCACCGGCGAGCATGCCGGCGCCGGTTGCCGCAACGACGCCCCACCCGATGAGTCCCCAGAAGTAGTTGGGGACGGTGAAGAAGGCGTGGGCTTCGTCGGATTGCATGACATTGCCGCAACTGAAGAACGGATTGATGTTGCACGACGGGGGAGTCCCGTCCTTGAGTAGATAGAACCCTTCGGTCGACAACGTTAGTGCCGCCCACAGAGACACGAGCGCGAACACGAGGATAAATGTCCCGAACAGGATTCGGCCGCGGAAGGTGGGGTTCACGTAACCATTATCGCCCCTGCGCGCGCCGTGGCGCTGTGCAACCCGACGCGGCGGGATATACTGAACAGGCGCGGTCATCGCGCAGGACTTTTCCGGACACACCGGGCTAACAATCGAAAGATTTGAGCGGATAGTCAGCTCCGCGCGTAGTGACAGTACGCGGATTGCGTCACTCGATGCGATCACACAACAATTTTGAAGCGTCGCTTCACAGAATTTGATTTCGAAAGAAATCGCCGAGAGGTGCACCAGATAATGGTGGAAAACAACGATTTTGATCCCAACGTATACGTGTCGTCGCCGTTCACGGCCCCTGAAGAACGCGTTCGGCCACAGACCGATTTACCTGTCCTCGACGCCGGGGACGCCGCTGTAGTCGAGCCCGCAACACCCGTGGACGGCACTGCCGAAACTGCGGAGGACTCGAAACCTCCGTTCGAACCCATCGTTCTCGACAACCCGATGCAACTGGTTTTTCGTCCGCCGGCGGCGCAATATATCCCGGTTCGTTCCGTTCGTTCGATGGAGGACGAGGGACCGTCGGTTCGCCGACGCACTCGCGGTAATCGCGCAGAACGTTCGGAACGCGTCGAGCGCGTCTACATCGAACCGGAACAAATCACCGAGCCTCAACGTGTCCGCGGTTCGACCCGCATCGAAGCGAAACGCCAGCGCCGTCGTGATTCGCGGGACACCGGGCGTCGCCGTCCGGTTGTCACCGAAACCGAATTCCTCGCTCGTCGCGAAAGCGTCGACCGGACGATGGTTGTTCGCACGAAAGACGGCCGAATTCAAATCGGTGTCCTTGAAGACAACGTTCTTGTCGAACACTATGTCGCCCGCTCAACCGAGTCGAGCATCATCGGAAACGTCTACATCGGCAAGGTTCAGAACGTGTTGCCGTCGATGGAGGCCGCGTTCGTCGACATCGGTCGTGGCCGTAACGCGGTGCTGTACTCGGGTGAAGTCGATTGGGACGCCGCCGCGACGGAAGAAAACGCCAACCAACCTCGACGAATCGAGATGGCACTTAAGTCGGGTGACCAGGTTCTGGTACAGGTCACAAAAGATCCCGTCGGACACAAGGGCGCACGTCTCACCAGCCAAGTGAGCCTCCCCGGTCGCTACGTTGTCTACGTGCCGAGTGGCTCGATTAACGGAATCTCGCGCAAGCTCCCCGACTCCGAGCGCACTCGACTCAAGAAGATCCTGTCGACTGTTTTGCCGGAAAACGCGGGAGTCATCGTTCGCACCGCCGCCGAGGGTGCAACCGAAGAACAACTGACTCTCGATGTTGAACGCCTCACGACACAGTGGGACGCCATCCAAAAGAAGTCGGAGAACGTCAACGGGCCCACCCTGCTTCACTCAGAGCCTGACCTTCTCGTCAAGATCATTCGGGATGTCTTCAATGAAGACTTCACGAGCATCGTTATTCACGGTAACGACGCGAAGGCCGTCATCACGGATTACCTTCAGCAGGTTGCGCCCGACCTGATCGAACGCATCGTCGACCACAACGACGGAACCGATCCGTTCGATACCTATCGAATCAACGAGCAGATCATCAAGGCACTCGACCGCAAGGTGTGGTTGCCGTCGGGTGGTTCGCTCGTCATCGATCGAACCGAGGCGATGACGGTCATCGATGTCAATACCGGGAAGTTCGTTGGCTCTGGCGGAAACCTCGAAGAGACAGTGACGAAAAACAACCTCGAATCAGCGGAAGAAATCGTCAGGCAACTGCGACTTCGTGACATCGGCGGGATCATCGTCATCGACTTCATCGACATGGTCCTCGAGAGCAACCGCGATTTGGTCCAACGACGCCTTATCGAGTGTCTCTCGCGTGACCGCACGAAGCACCAGGTCGCCGAGATCACGAGCCTTGGACTCGTCCAAATGACCCGAAAGAAACTTGGTCTCGGCCTTCTCGAGACCTTCGGCGAACCGTGTGAGGTGTGTGCTGGTCGCGGAATCATCATTCATCACGAGCCGGTAGGAAAAGCTCGTGTGGAGGGCTCGCCCGAGCCTGGTGCATCGCGCCGAGGCCGCGGAAAACAGCAGACAACCCCGAAGCAATCGAAATCGGGGCAAACGGGAACCCACGAGATCACCGACAGCGCTCGGAACGCTCTCGCGGCGATCGCGACCGCGACGGTGAACCATGACGATGC
>CANGCU010000036.1 GCA_947452355.1 Microbacteriaceae bacterium
CGAAGTGGCGCGATGGTCGTCAAGAAAAAGCTCACGCAGTGGTACTTCCGAATCACCGATTACGCGGACCGACTTCTCAATGATCTCGACCGACTCGAAGGCGCGTGGCCAGCCAAGGTACTGACGATGCAACGCAACTGGATCGGACGTTCACGGGGTGCCGAGGTTGTGTTTGCGGTTGAGGGCAGCGAACGTTCGATTCCGGTTTTCACGACCCGTCCCGATACGCTCTTTGGCGCAACCTTCATGGTGGTCGCTCCGGATTCGGACCTCGCGAGTGAACTCGTCGCGGATGCCGACCCGGCAATTCGAATGGCGTTCGTCGCCTACCTCGATGAGGTTCAAAAGAAGACCGAAATCGAGCGCCAAGACGCGACTCGAGAAAAGACCGGAGTGTTTCTCGGTCGGTACGCGATCAATCCGGTTAACGGCGAACGCGTCCCGATCTGGTCAGCGGATTATGTCCTGGCGGATTACGGTTCCGGGTCGATCATGGCGGTGCCAGCACACGACCAGCGCGACCTTGATTTTGCGATCAAATTCGACCTTCCCGTTCGAATCGTGGTCGATGTCGCGTCGGACGCGCCGAACGACCCCGCTGTCACGCATATCGCGACGACGGGCGACGGACCACACGTCAACTCGGGAACTCTTGACGGGCTCACCAAGGCCGACGCGATTTCGGCGATGATTGACATCCTCGAAAAGAACGGCACGGGAAAAGGTGCGACGACGTACCGACTGCGTGACTGGCTCATCTCGCGTCAGCGGTATTGGGGAACCCCGATTCCCATCATTCACGGAGCCGATGGCGCGGAAATCCCCGTCCCCGCGGACCAGTTGCCCGTGCGCTTGCCCGCGACCGAGGGCCTCGACCTTCGTCCCAAGGGATCATCGCCGCTCGGCGCCGCCGAGGACTGGGTCAACGTTCCCGATCCGCGCGATGGTTCCGCCGCGAAGCGCGACGCGGACACAATGGACACTTTCGTCGATTCGTCCTGGTACTTCCTTCGGTTCTTGTCGCCCAACGACGACACGAAGGCATTCGACGTCGACGCGGTCAAGAAATGGGCACCCGTCGACCAGTACGTCGGCGGTGTAGAGCACGCAATCCTTCACCTCTTGTACGCCCGCTTCATCACGAAAGTCTTGTTCGACCTCGGCTATCTCGATTTCGACGAGCCGTTCACGGCATTGTTGAATCAGGGAATGGTCATTCTCGATGGCGCAAAAATGTCGAAGTCGAAGGGGAACATCGTCTTCTTCGGTGAAGAGCTTGACAAGTTCGGTGTCGATGCGGTCCGTTTGACGATGGCCTTCGCCGGACCGCCCGAGGACGACATCGATTGGAACGACGTTTCGGTCACGGGATCACATAAGTTCCTCGCCCGTGCGTGGCGCGTCGCGCAGGACGTGTCGAGTGAGGTCGGTTCTGATCCGTCGATTGGGTCGCAGTCGTTGCGTCGGTTCACCCACAAGTTCCTGGCGGACGTCGGCGGGTACGTCGAGTCCTACAAATTCAATGTGGTCGTCGCCCGCCTCATGGACCTTGTCAACCATGTCCGCAAAGAGATCGATTCGGGTGCGGGTGCGGCGGACCCCGCCGTTCGCGAAGCGGCGGAAACGGTCGCGTTGGCACTGTCGATGTTCGCCCCTCACGTCGCCGAAGACATGTGGTCGCTGTTGGGGCACGAACCGTTCGTCGGCCTACAGGAATTCCCCGCGGTCGATCCGAGCCTGCTGGTCGAGGACAGCGTCGTCGCAGTCGTGCAGATCAATGGCAAGGTCAAGGAACGTCTCGATGTGTCTCCCGATATCAACGAAGCGGACCTCGGAGCGCTGGCGTTAGAGGCGGTCGCGGGACTTATTGCGGGAAAGACGGTTCGAACCACGATTGTTCGACCGCCCAAACTCGTGAACATCGTCATCGCCGACTAGGTTTTCCCCAGATCTACTGTGCTCCCTGTCGAACACCTCTCGGGTGCCTAACGTGGGGGAATGGTCGAATGGTTCGTCAAGGCGGTTCCGGAAAAACCCGCGTCTCGCCGAAACCTCATCATCGCCGCGAGTGCCGGGGTCGCGGTTGTTGCGCTCATCGGTTCACTCTGGTCTAACGCAACGAGCGGCTCAGGAGAGGTCGTGGTCGCGGCGACCGCGTCGGCGGAACTCGCGCCCGCCGGACCTGGAACATTGTTCGTTCACGTCGTCGGGGCGGTGACGAACCCCGGCGTGTACGAGGTTCCCATGGATTCTCGGGTCATGGACGCGGTCTCACTCGCCGGCGGTCTTACCGACAATGCCGACCCGATGTCCCTCAACCTTGCCCGGATGGTGCAAGACGGCGAACAAATCATCGTTGGAACAATCGGACGATCGGGCAATTCGAACGCGCCCCATTCCAGCCTCATCCATATCAACACCGCCAGCCAATCCGACTTCGAGACGCTCCCGCGCATCGGCCCGGCCTTGGCGGATCGGATCGTCGCATTCCGTGATGACCAAGGACCGTTTGCGAGCGTGGAGGGATTGCTCGATGTTCCGGGAATCGGTGAACTCACTCTCGCGGGAATGAGAGACAAAATCACCCTGTGACACGCCGCATCCCGATCCTCGCCTATCCCGCGGTGGTCGTGTGGATTATCACGTGGTGGTTGACCGAGCCAGTCGGGTATCGCCGCACAACCGATCAGGCGAGCGCGTGGGCCGACGCGATCCACCACGGATTCATCGAACGTGCGTCTCGGTGGCCGGGTGATGCGGGCCAACTCGTACCCGGACTCGTCTTGGGAAATACTGACGGAATCAGCGAATCACTCGCCGACGCGATGCGCGTGACGTCGCTCACACACCTCATGGCGGTCAGCGGGTCCAATTGCGCAATCGTCGTCGGCCTGGCGTTCGGGATCGCTGCGCTCTTCAGAGCACCACTCCTCGCACGGGTCGCGGTTGCGTTTGTCACCCTGGTGGGGTTCGTCGCTCTCGTTGGTCCGGAGCCGAGCGTGATTCGCTCTGCGCTCATGGCAGGAATCGGATTGCTCGCTCTCCTCTGGGGACGGCCCGTCGCGGGTGTCACTGCGTTGTGTGCGGCAGTCATCGCCGCTCTCGTGTTCGATCCGACGATGTCGCATTCGATCGGGTTTGCGCTGTCCGTCGCCGCGACGCTTGGCCTTCTCGTGCTCGGTCGACCAATCGCAACGATACTGTCCCGCTCTTTGCCCTCTCCTGTCGCTCTCGCCCTCGCAATTCCGCTCAGCGCAGCAATCGCCTGCCAACCAATCATTCTCGTGATGTCGCCGTATCTGCCGACCTACGGAATTGTCGCCAACATTCTCGCCGAACCACTCGTGCCCATCGCGACGGTGTGCGGAATGCTCGCGATTATTCTCGCCCCCATTCCGTTCCTTGCGGACGGTTTACTGTGGGTTGCGACAGCGGCGGCGTGGCTTATCGCGGAAATCGCCCGAACGTTGGCGTCGTTTCCAGGGGCGCGCATCCCGTGGCCCGCGGGTTGGATCGGGGTCGTCTGTGCGACCACTGTTTCACTCGGGGTGTGCCTCGCCGTGACAGTGCGGTGGCGACGAGTGGGCGTGGTAGTCGCCGTGGTGGCGTCGGTTGCGGCGCTGTCCATGACAGTCGGTGCGGGTCGCATCGCGTGGGCGACGGCGCCAACGGAATGGTCGTGGGCCCAGTGTGACGTCGGGCAAGGCGACGCGGTTCTGGTTCGAAGCGCCGGCATGATTGCGCTGATTGACACTGGCCGGACGGAACCGCCACTTCGCGAATGTCTGCGAACCCTCGGCGTCAATCGCATTGACCTCCTCGTGCTCACGCATTTCGACATTGACCACGTCGGCGGTTACGGTGCGGTTCTGGGGTCGGTCGAGACCGTGTTGCATGGCCCGACCGACGGAATCGCGGATGAGGTCATACTCAATCGACTTCGTGAACATGGTGCGAGGCTCGTCGACGCAGAACGGGGGATGACCGGGTCGATCGGGCGGATGACATGGCGAGTGTTGTGGCCATCGCACACCAACCCACGCGATCTGGGGAATCCCTCGAGCGTCACGCTGATGGTCACACCCGGAGCTGCGTGCGACTCGACGTGCGTCTCGGGGCTCGCCCTCGGTGACCTTCCCGCCGCGGAACAATCGACGCTGCTCTCCCTCGGCGGTGTTTCGCCGGTCGACGTGGTGAAAGTCAGCCATCACGGGTCACGCGACCAGGATCCGGACCTCTATCGGCGGGTGCGCGCAATTGTTGGGCTCATCGGGGTCGGTGCTGACAACGATTACGGGCACCCCACCGCGGACGCGCTTGACATGCTCGCGGGAACAGGCACGACGGTCGTTCGCAGCGATCTGAACGGAATTGCATTTGTCTGGAGGACCGCGACCGGCCAACTTCGAGTGTGGCGCGAACGCGCGACCGACCCCGGATTTACACTGAGAACGGAGGAATGATGGCCAAGTCGGAAGTGGTGCCGTGGCACGGGGTGCGCGAAGCGCCGATCGTGCTCGTGACCGGCCCCGAGTCGCATCTCGCCGAACGTGTCTTCCGAGAACTTCGCGATCGCGTTCGCGTCGCCCAACCCGAACTTGAGGTCACCGACATCGACGCCGCGTCGTACGCGGTGGGCACTCTACTGGATGTGGCGAGCCCCTCACTGTTCGGTGAACCGCGCATGATCCGCATCTCTAATGGCGAATCGGGCAGCGACGGATTTCTCGCCGACATCCAGTCATACCTCGACGTCATCGCCGACGATGTCATTCTCATCGTCCGCCACGGGGGAGGCAATCGGGGTAAAAAGCTACTCGACATGCTTCGCGCATTTCCCGGCACTCTCGAGGTCGAGTGTGCGGAAATCAAAAAAGAAGCGGATCGCGTCGCGTTCGTCTCTCAGGAATTTTCACGACTCGGGGTAAACGCCGATCGCTTGGCTATCGGCGCACTGGTTGAAGCCTTTGCCGGCGACCTTGCTGAACTGTCGGCGGCGTGCGACCAGATTGCCAGTGACGCCCTGGGGAAACCAATCACCAAGGACTTTGTCGACACCTATTACCAAGGCCGCGAAGAAGTCACATCCTTCGCGGTCGCGGACATGGCCATCGACGGAAATCGTGCTGAAGCGCTTCGATTGCTGCGGCACGCGATCCAGTCCGGAGTCGATCCGGTTCCCTTAATTGCGGCGTTCGCGGCGAAACTTCGACAGTTGGCAAAGGTCGGTGGCTACACCGGGCCGGCATCCGCCGCGGCCAAGGATTTAGGGATGCCACCGTGGATGATTGACCGTTCGCGAAGTGCGCTTCGAAAATGGACGGGACCGACACTAGGTCGGGCGATTCTCGCCGTCGCCGAAGCCGACGCCATGGTCAAAGGGCAGGGGCGTGACCCCGAATTCGCCGTCGAGCGAATGGTCGACCGCATCGCCTCGCGAAGCGAATAAAACGACGGCCCCCGGTTTCCCGAGAGCCGTCGAATAGGTTCTGACGCGTTACTTCTTTGGCGCCGCGGCCTTTGTGGCAGCGGGCGCCTTGGCCGGAGCCTTAGCAGCAGGTGCCTTCTTCGCCGGTGCCTTCGAAGCGGTTGCCTTCTTGGCGGGAGCCTTCGCGGCGGTCTTGGCTACAGGAGCCTTGGTGACCTTCGCGTCTCCTGACAGGGCAGCAACCTGCGTCGCGATAGCCGACTTGCGGTTCGCCGCCTGGTTCTTGTGAATGACGCCCTTCGACACGGCCTTGTCGATCTTGCGCGAGGCCGCGGCCACAGCGTTCACTGCGTTTGCCTTGTCGCCCGAGGCGATGGCCTCGCGCGCAACACGGATGACCGTCTTGAGTTCGCTACGGACGGCCCGGTTGCGCTCTTGCGCTTTGAGGTTCGTCTTGATTCGCTTGATTTGCGACTTAATGTTTGCCACGAATGGTTTCCTTAGGTGAGTGGTGTCGAACCAGGATGGGGTGTTGCGAATCCCGGTGTCGTTCCGCACAGAGGAGAGAGGGCCTTTGTGCGCAAGCCAATCACCAACGTTACCAGAGCGGAACGGCGTGTGGGAACCGTGAGGCGTGAAACAATAGACACCAATGTCCCGTTCTCTGAAGCCGCCGGTTCCGTCACGCACGGACCCGTCGATAATTCGCAATTTCTGCATCATCGCGCACATCGACCACGGCAAATCGACACTCGCCGATCGGATGCTCGGGATTACGGGAATAGTTGGCGACCGAGAAATGAGGGCACAGTACCTCGACCGGATGGACATCGAACGCGAGCGCGGCATCACAATCAAGAGTCAGGCCGTCCGAATGCCGTGGGCTCTCGACGGCGTTGATTACGCGCTCAACATGATCGATACACCGGGCCACGTCGACTTCACCTACGAAGTGTCGCGATCACTCGCCGCCTGTGAGGGCGCGATTCTCCTGGTGGATGCTGCGCAGGGGATCGAGGCCCAAACGCTCGCGAACCTGTATCTCGCGCTCGACAATGACCTCGAAATCATTCCGGTTCTCAACAAGATTGACCTTCCCTCGGCGGACCCGGAAAAGTACGCGAAGGAACTCGCGTCTCTCATCGGGGGTGACCCGGATGATGTCATGCGCGTCTCGGGAAAAACGGGCGTTGGTGTCAGCGAATTGCTGGACCGAGTTGTCCAGAAGATTCCCGCGCCCATCGGCGACCCGACTGCGCCTGCGCGCGCCATGATTTTCGACTCGGTGTATGACGCCTATCGCGGAGTCGTCACCTACGTTCGTGTGATTGACGGATCGTTGAGCCCCCGCGAACGAATTCAAATGATGTCGACGCGTGCGGCACACGAGCTCTTAGAAATTGGTGTGTCGTCACCCGAACCAACGCCGTCGGACGGACTCGGGGTCGGCGAAGTCGGGTACCTCATTACGGGCGTGAAAGACGTGCGCCAGTCCAAGGTCGGCGATACCGTCACCAACCTGGCGAAGCCCGCGAAAATTGCGCTCGCCGGCTACACCGAACCCAAGCCGATGGTGTACTCGGGGTTATACCCGATCGACGGAGCCGACTTCCCTGATCTGCGTGAAGCGCTAGACAAATTGAAACTCAGTGATGCGTCGCTCGTGTACGAACCCGAAACATCCGTCGCGCTGGGTTTCGGATTCCGGTGCGGATTCCTCGGGCTGCTTCACCTCGAGATCATCACCGAACGACTCGAGCGTGAGTTCGGGCTCGACCTCATCGCCACGGCACCGAGCGTCGTATACAACGTCACAACGGACGACGGCAAAATCATCGCGGTCACCAACCCATCGGAGTACCCGGTGGGCAAAATCGCGAAGGTACGCGAACCCATCGTGCGCGCCGCGGTGCTGGCTCCGAAGGATTATGTCGGAACCATCATGGAACTCTGCCAAACCAGGCGAGGAACGTTAATTGGTATGGACTATTTGGGCGAAGACCGTGTCGAAATCAAGTACACGATTCCGCTGGGCGAGATTGTTTTCGACTTCTTCGACAACCTCAAATCACGCACCGCGGGGTACGCATCGCTCGACTACGAACCGGCGGGCGAACAAGAAGCCGACCTCGTCAAGGTCGACATCCTGCTGCAGGGTGAACAGGTTGACGCGTTCTCGGCGATCGTCCATCGCGACAAGGCCTACGCATACGGCGTCATGATGACGACGCGACTTCGCGAGCTCATTCCTCGTCAACAATTCGAGGTTCCAATTCAAGCGGCGATCGGCGCACGGATTATTGCCCGTGAGAGCATCCGTGCGATGCGCAAGGATGTTCTTGCAAAATGTTATGGCGGTGACATTAGCCGTAAACGTAAACTTCTCGAAAAGCAAAAGGCTGGAAAAAAGCGTATGAAGATGGTCGGGCGTGTCGAAGTGCCGCAAGAGGCTTTCATCGCGGCACTGTCCGGCGATACTGAAAAGAAGGATAAAAAGTGACCGTCGGACTGTCCCGGATTCTGCTTATCGGGTACACCGTGCTTGCACTCGCGGCGACGGGTCGTAGCGCCTATGAAATCCTGACGAAGTTCAATCACGCCCCATTTGCGTACACGTTTTCGGCTGTCGCTGCCGCACACTATTTCCTCGCCATTCTTGCGATCGCTCGAAACTGGCGTGGTTTTGCCACCTTCATCATGGTGGTGGAGCTGATCGGCGTCTTGAGCGTCGGCATGTTGACGATTTTCATCCCCGACCTGTTCAAGGAAAATACCGTCTGGTCTTACTTCGGGGTCGGTTACGGATACACCCCATTACTTCTTCCCATAATCGGGCTCTGGTGGGTGTGGGAATCCAAATGAACGCCCACCCGGTGCCACGCGATGGGGTCGAATCGGTTGTCACGATTGGCAAGTTCGACGGTGTACACATCGGGCATCGTGCGGTCATCGATCAGCTTCGCGCCCAGGCGAACGGTCGTCGAGTTGCGGTCGTGACGTTCGATCGGCATCCCCTCGCGCTGTTCGACCCGGATCGAGCACCGGCGCCACTGTTGTCGGTCGACCAGAAGGTCGAGGCCTTGCGGGACGCGGGCGCGGATGTCGTGGTCGTCCTGCCTTTTACCGCCGAGTTCGCCGCTCTTTCTCCAGAGGATTTCATCCGAGACATTCTGGTGAATGGCCTTTCCGCCTCTCTCGTCATCGTGGGGGCCGACTTCCGCTTCGGTGCCGGAGGCGCAGGAACAGTCGAGAGCCTCGCGGCGAGTGGCGAAACTCACGGTTTTGAGGTCGTCACACTCGACCACGTGTCCGGCGCTTCCGGTGCGAAAATTTCCACCTCAACAATTCGTGAAGCCTTGTTGGCGGGGGACGTTGAGTCGGCCGCGATTCTGTTGGGACGACCGCACAGCGTTCGCGGGCTAGTTGTTCACGGCCATCAACGCGGTCGGGTGATGGGATACCCAACGGTCAACCTCGAAGAGTACAACGAAGGGCTTGTCCCCAAGGCCGGCGTGTACGGGGGGATCATTCGTGTGCTTGGTCAAGAGTTTTTCGCGGCAATTTCGGTGGGGAGAAATCCCACGTTCAACGATGTGACGCGGGACCAGGTGGAAACCTATGCACTCGACGCGAGTTTCGATGCCTACGGGTCCACGGCCGAAATCGTCTTCGTCCACCGGATTCGAGACGTGGAAGCGTTCGGGTCGGTTGAGGACTTGATTGTCGCACTCGATGGTGATCTGGTGAAAATCCGGGGTTTGATTGCGAGCGGCGAACTCCACCTGTAGGTGACGTTGCGCAAATGTTGGCTTTCTGCTCATCTGCGCGTAGGGTGATGATGTGACCGAACTTTCCGATGACGTTCTCGCGCTTCGAGCTGCCCGGCTGTACTACGACGAGTCAAAGACTCAAGACGAAATCGGCGACCTCCTCGGCATCACCCGTTGGAAGGCGGGAAGGCTTCTCGCCCTCGCCCGCGACAGCGGGATTGTGTCGATTTCGATTGTCGAATCGTTGTCCGAGTCCGACGTTCAGCCGTCGGCTGGAGTCCACGCCACCGAGCGTTCGCGTGCGCACGGGGTGACCGATTCGACGTCGCTTCGCGCATTTCTTTATGGCCTGCCCGCCGTCGACGCAATTGGACTCGAGGAGCGTGCCGCGCGGCTCGCGACCCGTTCGATAAAGAACGATTCCAAGCGGGCTGCACTGGACACCATCATTCAACTC
>CANGCU010000037.1 GCA_947452355.1 Microbacteriaceae bacterium
CCTCTGTTCGGTGGTTCACAAGCGACAGCAGTTTAGGGGAGCAACGTGAACAAACAGCGAATCGGACTTTAATGAAAAAAGTGTCGTTCCCCGGTGAAGTACATGGTTATACCAGCGGACGTCGCCGCGGCGATTACTTCTTCATCACGGACCGATCCGCCCGGTTGCACAATCGCGGTGACTCCCGCATCAAGCAGAACCTGGAGGCCATCGGCGAACGGAAAGAATGCGTCACTGGCCGCGACACTTCCCGCGACCCGATCGCCCGCGCGCGACACCGCGAGACGACAGGAATCGACGCGATTCACCTGACCCATCCCGATTCCGATGGACGCCCCAGCTCGCGCGAGCAGGATGGCGTTTGACTTCACCGCGCGGCACGCACGCCAGGCGAATTCGAGATCGGCAAGTGTCGCTGCATCCGCGGGCGAACCACTGACCAGTGTCCATTCGGCGGCTGGCGCAAAGAAACGGTCCACGTCTTGCACGAGGAAGCCACCCGAGACTTGACGAACCTCGCGTTCGGGGGCCGTGAACCCCTCAGGGAGCACGAGCAGGCGAAGGTTCTTCTTAGAGGTCAAAATCTCGAGTGCGTCTGGGTCAAACCCCGGAGCAACAATAACTTCGGTGAATACGTCAACGATGGATTCCGCCGCGCCCTTGGTGATGGTGCGGTTCGCGGCGATGACGCCGCCAAACGCCGACACGGGATCGCACGCATGGGCACGAGCGTGCGCCTCGGCGATGGTCGCACCGATGGCAATTCCGCACGGGTTTGCGTGCTTGATGATCGCGACCGCGGGCTCGTCGTGGTCAAAGGCGGCACGAACCGCCGCATCCGCGTCAACGTAGTTGTTGTATGACATCTCTTTGCCGTGCAGATGCGTCGCCTGGGCAATCCCCGAACCACCATGAACACCGTAGATCGCGCCGGATTGATGCGCGTTCTCGCCGTAGCGGAGGGTGTCCAACTTGTCGGCCGCGATTCGCAAGGCGGGCGCAAAACCCGACTCGCCTTGCGGATATTCCTTTTGCATCCACGTCGCAACCGCCGCGTCGTACCCGGCGGTGTGCGCAAATGCGCGACCGGCCAGGATTCGGCGCTGTTCGAGCGTCGTGCCGCCGGCCACTACCGCGTCGATAATCTCGGGGTAGTCCTGTGGGTCGACAACGATGACAACGTTGTGGTGGTTTTTGGCCGCGGCTCGAACCATTGCTGGCCCACCGATGTCAATGTTCTCGACCGCGGTGGCCGCGTCCGCGCCGCTCGCAACGGTCGCGGCGAACGGATAGAGGTTGACCACAATGAGGTCAAACGGTTCGATTCCCAGTTCCGCGAGCTGGTCGAGGTGAGAGTCGTAGCGCCGATCGGCCAGAATTCCCCCGTGAATAGACGGGTGAAGGGTCTTAACCCGACCGTCCAGTGATTCGGGAAACCCCGTCACCGCACTGACGTCGTCAACCTCGAACCCGGCGTCTCGAATCGTTTGGCACGTCGACCCGGTTGACACGAGGGCCACACCGGCAGCCGACAGCGCGCTCGCCAGCATCACCAGACCGGTCTTGTCACTGACCGAGATCAACGCGCGTCGAATTGCGACACGATCGAACGACCGGTCGGGGGCGGGCAGGGCGGAAACCACTATTTCTCCTCAATCACGGCGGATTCGCGATTCGCGATGTCGCGGACAACCTCAACGAGAAGTTCTCGTTCGACGATTTTGATGCGATCGTGAAGGGTCGATTCGGTGTCTCCGTCCAGAATCGGGACATGCCTCTGCGCGAGAATCGGACCCGTGTCGACTCCGTCATCAACGACGATGACGCTCGCGCCGGTTTCGGTCACGCCGGCTTCAACGGCATCGCGAACAGCGTGCGCGCCGGGGAAATCGGGAAGAAACGATGGATGGGTGTTCAGCAACATCGGCGCGAACCGACGAACAAATCCAGGCGGAACTATTCGCATAAATCCCGACAAAATGACGAGGTCGGGGTCGTACGACGCGACGCGGTCAGCCAATCGCGCGCCCCACGTGTCGCGGTCGGCGCCACTGTCGAACGGTTCGATGAACGTCGGGATGTTGTCGTTGCGCGCGTGCGTCAGACCCGAGACGTCGGCGTCGGCGCCGACCGCAACGACCGTCGCGGGCACCGAGCCGTTTGAACATGAATCGAGAAATGCGCGCAGATTGGTCCCCTGGCCCGAGATGAGGACAACGACACGCAACATGAGTTCAGTTTATCGACCGCGCCAGCGGCGATTCCGGCTGACGGGTCGGCTGCGCTCTAGGCTCGTCGGGCACGGTCGCCAATGACGAGGCCACCGAGCGCGCCGACAAGGACTCCCGCGGAGAGGACCCCGCCAACAAGCAGGGGATTGATTCCGAGGTGGTCAAACCGACCCGGCCCCGCGGCTCCGCTCGCGTAGGAACCGATGACGCACACCGCTGCCGCCACGACGGTTGCCGACACCAGGGCGGTCATCGCCGCCCGACCGACGGTGACGGGGTCGCGCCCCTGACGTTGGGTCGCGAATCTCGCCGAGACAATCAGGGCGATAACTGCCGGTAGTGCGGTCACCCACGGTCCGACCGAGGTCGATTCCGGAATGGCACCCAAAATTGGGATTGCGGGGACGGCTCCCACCGTCGCCGCGAACGGCGACACGACGGCACCGGCGCCCAGCGCGAAGCCTGGTCCTGCAATCCACGCCACCATCCACACGATGGCGACGGGGACGAGCGCCAGGTGAGCGACAGTAATGACAAGTCCACCGAGGATTCCGGTGTGCAACGACTCGTATAACGACACTTCCGTCGAGAACCCCAGGATTAGTCCGATGACGAGTGCGCCCGAAGCGACGCCGATGAGCCCGACAAGTGTCGCTGCGGCGATGCGAAGTGCGGTCACGATGTTGTCTCGCCATTCGACCGGGATGTCGTACGCAATGCGAGTGGACACCCTCGGATCGCTCCAGGGCTTCCACCCAATCACGAGTCCAACGACGAATGGAATGAGGATCCGCACGGTTCCCGAGACGACGTCGAGTTGGACCGTTGACGTGTGCGCGCTCGCAAGAACAAGCGCGGTCAATCCGGCGACGAAGGCGGTCGCGAATCCCGCAATCGCAACCGACTCATCCGAGCCGCCAAGGCGACGTCCGGCACGTCGACCGAGAAAGAGGGTGACGATGGCGAACGCGAACGGGGCAAGACTCAGGTCAAAGGTCGACAGCGAATCGGTCAACACCGCGGACGAATCACCGAGCGTGACGTGCAGGGGAACACCGTGGCCCAAGGCCCACGTCTGCACCGCGAGTTGCCACACCGTGACGGGAGTCGCATGAACGCCCGTGAGCGACGCCCAGCCGAGTAGTCCGACCACGAACGGCACGAGAATTCCAAGCCCAACCACGAACATCGCCTCGAAAAGCGCGAAGAGTGCGACGAGCCCGCGTGGCACGTTACAGAGCCGCGATGACCTCGCGCATGAGTTGCGCGGTTTCACTCGGGGTCTTGCCCACGCGAACACCGGCGGCCTCGAGGGCCTCCTTCTTCGCCTGAGCGGTGCCGGACGAACCGGACACAATCGCGCCCGCGTGCCCCATGGTCTTGCCTTCCGGCGCGGTGAACCCGGCCACATATCCGACGACGGGCTTCGAGACATTGGCACGGATGAAGTCCGCTGCGCGTTCTTCGGCGTCGCCACCGATTTCACCGATCATGACGATGGCTTTGGTGTGTGGGTCGGCTTCGAACGCGGCAAGCGCATCGATGTGAGTCGTGCCCACGATTGGGTCACCACCGATCCCGATGGCCGTTGAGAATCCGATGTCGCGCAGCTCAAACATCATTTGATAGGTGAGCGTTCCCGACTTCGACACGAGTCCGATCGGGCCACTTCCCGAGATAGTCGCGGGGGTGATTCCCGCGAGCGCCTCGCCCGGGGTAATAATTCCGGGGCAGTTGGGGCCAATAATGCGGCTCGTGCCCTTCGATGCGGCGTACGCCCAGAACTCGGCGGTGTCCTGCACGGGGATGCCTTCGGTGATGACGACAATGAGCGGCATTTTCGCATCGATTGCCTCCATGACAGCATCCTTAGCAAATGCCGGCGGTACAAAGACGACCGAAACATCCGCGCCGGTCTCGCCCATCGCTTCCGAAACGGTGCCAAATACGGGGAGCGTCACGTCGCCGTGTTCGACGGTCGTACCGGCCTTACGGGCGTTAACTCCGCCGACAACCTGTGTCCCGGCCTTCAGCATGAGTGCTGTGTGCTTAGAACCCTCGCCGCCCGTGATGCCCTGAACGATGACGCGCGAGTCCTTGGTGAGGAAAATCGACATTCTGTGGTGTCCTTACTTCGCTGCGAGTGCGGCGGCGCGATCAGCGCCGTCGTCCATCGTGGTGGCCAGGGTGACGAGTGGGTGGTTGCGGGCGGCGAGAATCTCGCGTCCCTTATCGACGCTGTTGCCGTCGAGACGGACGACGAGCGGCTTGGTTGCCGCGTCGCCGAGCATGTCCAACGCCGCAACGATTCCGTTGGCAACGGCGTCACAGGCGGTGATTCCACCAAAGACGTTGACGAACACGCTCTTGACCTGAGGGTCACCGAGGATGACGGACAGGCCAGCGGCCATGACCTCGGCCGAGGCTCCGCCACCGATGTCAAGGAAGTTCGCGGGCTTGACGCCACCGTGTTTTTCGCCTGCGTACGCGACAACGTCGAGCGTCGACATGACGAGCCCCGCACCGTTTCCGATGATGCCCACCTCGCCGTCGAGTTTGACGTAGTTGAGGTCGTGCTCCTTGGCCTTCGCTTCGAGCGGATCGACAGCGGCCTTGTCCTCGAGTGCGGCGTGGTCGGGCTGGCGGAACTCGGCGTTCGCGTCGAGTGTCACCTTTCCGTCCAACGCGAGAATCGTTCCGTCCTCGGTCAGTACGAGGGGGTTCACCTCGACCAGCGTCGCGTCCTCGGCCGTGTACACGCCGTAGAGAAGGACGAAGACCTCGGCGACCTTGTCGACAAGTTCGGCGGGGAACTTCGCGGCGACCGCGATTTCTTTCGCCTTGGCCAGCGTGATGCCTTCGATTGGGTTCACCTCGACGCGCGCGAGCGCCTCGGGGCGCTCGACAGCGAGTTGTTCGATTTCCATTCCGCCCTCGTAGGAGCAGAGCGAAAGGTACGAGCGGTTCGCGCGGTCAAGAAGAACCGAGAAGTAATACTCCTGCGCGATTTTCGCGCCCTCGGCAACCATAAGTCGTTTGACGACGTGCCCCTTGATGTCGAGACCCAGGATGGCTTTCGCCGCCTCAAACGCGTCGTCGGGAGTCTTCGCAACCTTGACGCCACCGGCTTTACCGCGTCCGCCGGTCTTGACCTGAGCCTTGACGACCGTCAGGCCACCAATCTTTTCAGCTGCCGCTCGGGCTTCATCGGGGGTATCAGCGACGATGCCCTGGAGCACGGGAACTCCGTGCTTTTCGAACATGTCACGGGCTTGGTACTCGTAAAGATCCACCATCATCCAATCGACAAAAGTCTGGAATAGTCGGGGCCGACTGCCTCACGACCGTGTTCCAGCCTACCCCTCGACACTGGGTCCCCCGACCGCAGGGGGAGCGTGTTTAGAGCTTCTGGATCGGCGCGATCTTGATGAGTAGTTTCTTTTTCCCGGCTCCGTCGAATTGAACTTCGGCGATTCGTTTTGCTCCTTCGCCGGTCACCCCGAGCACACGGCCTGTCCCGAAATCGTCGTGCGAGATTCGGTCTCCGACCGCGAGTTCGAGATCAGAATTGTCGCGGACGTCCCGCGTAATTGCGCCCGTCCACTCGGTCCGGGGCTTTGCAGGGGCGTCCCACGACCGTCGTTCGAAGTTCGGCGTGAGTGCCCGGCGTCCGGATTCGCGCCAGTCGATCAACTCATTCGGAATTTCGGAGAGGAAGCGGCTGGGCATGCACGACGCAATCTCGCCAAACGTCGCTCGAGACGTCGCGAGTGACAGGTGCAACTTTTTCTTGGCGCGGGTGATACCGACGTAGAACAGCCGTCGTTCCTCCTGAATACCGCCCGCTTCCGCGAGCGACATTCGGTGCGGCAAGATTTCTTCTTCGATTCCCGTGATGAACACCGCGTCGAATTCCAGTCCCTTGGCGGTGTGCAGGGTCATGAGGCTGACCGTGCCCGATTCGTCATCGAGATCGTCCACCGCCGACGACAGCGCAACTTCCGTCAGGAAGTCGATGAGAGTGCCCTCGGGCGCTTTCACCTGGAATTCACGCGTGAGTCCAGCGAGTTCCTCGACGTTTTCCGCGCGCGCGTTTTCCTGCGGGTCGCGACTCTCTTTCAACAAAATCAGGTACCCGGTGGCCTCGAGCAACGCCATAAGGACGTCGACGACTTTCGCGGTGGCGACGGTGTCAGAGATTCGATCGAGCATCGCAACGAAATCCGTGATGGTGTTCGTGGCGCGTGGACCGAGTCCGAGGTTTTCGACCTGACGCATCGCCTCGCGGAACGAGATGTTGTTCTCGTCGGCGAATCGTTGAATGGCCGACTCGGTGACATCTCCGATTCCGCGCTTCGGTGTATTGAGAATTCGCCGATGGGCAAGTCCGTCATCGGGATTTGCGACCGCAACGAGATAGGCGAGTACGTCCTTGATTTCCATGCGCTCGTAGAACTTGGTTCCGCCGATGAGCCGATAGGGAACCCCGGACCGCATGAGAACGTCTTCGAGGGCACGCGTCTGAGCATTCGTCCGATAGAACACGGCGATGTCTCGATAGGCCATGCCGCCGTTATGCATCGAATCGATTTCATCGGCGACAAACTGCGCCTCGTCGTGTTGCGTGACGCCGGTAAAACCGGTGATGCGGTCACCCGGTCCGCGGTCCGAAAACAGTCGTTTGGAATGCGAGGTGTCGAAGTTGTTTCCGATTACGCCGTTCGCGGCGTCGAGGATGTTCTGTGTCGACCGATAGTTCTGTTCGAGAACAACGACCTCGGTGCCGGGGAAATCCTGTCGAAATTCCAAAATGTTTCGAATGTCGGCACCGCGAAACGCGTAGATGGATTGGTCGGAATCACCGACGACAGTCAAGGTCGCCGCGTCGATACCGCCCAGTTCGTTGAATAACACGGGCGGGGTCTCAACCGGGACGTGCTCGGGTTTAACGGGTCGAGTGAGTTCGTGGATGAGTTCGTATTGTGCCTTGTTCGTGTCCTGATATTCGTCAACGAACACGTGCCGAAAGCGGCGTTGATAGAGAGCACGCACGTCGGGAAACGCCCGAAACAGAAAGACGGTCTGGCCGATCAGGTCGTCGAAGTCGAACGCGTTCGCGCGGCGAAGTTCCTGGGTGTACCGACGGAAAACCTCGAGAAACATCATCTCGTTGGGATCGTTCGGATTCGCTTGGCTCGCGAATCCATCGACGTCGATGAGTTCGTTCTTGAGTCGCGACATCTTGGACATCACTCCGCCCGGCGTGAGTCCCATCGAGTCGGCGTCGAATTCTTTCAGGATTCGCTTAATAAGCGACTTTGAATCCGCCGAGTCATAAATGGTGAACGCGGTCGGAAACCCGAACTTGTGTGCCTCGTTGCGAAGAATGCGAACGCACGCCGAGTGGAATGTCGAAATCCACATGCCGCGGGCTTCGTCGCCGATATAGGTTCCGATGCGCTCGCGCATCTCGGCCGCGGCCTTGTTCGTGAACGTGATGGCAAGAATTTGGCTCGGCCACGCTTCGCGATTTTTCAGTAGCAACGCGATTCGCCTGGTCAACACGGCCGTCTTACCCGAGCCCGCACCCGCGACAATCAATAACGCAGGACCCCGGTGTGCGACCGCCTGCGCTTGTTGAGGGTTGAGACCCTCGAGCAGAGGGTCGGCGGGATCAAACGCGGCGGGAAAGTTCGACATGTGTGCTCAAGTTTATGTGCCGTCACCGACAGGGTTGCCGACGTTGGCTAGAGTGACGATGTGACCGATGCGACAACACCTGCGCGCACCAACCCGACCGCTATTCTCGCCGTGATCCTCGGTGCACTTCTCTCACCGATGGCTGTTCCGTTGGGGTGGTTCGCTCGGCAGCAAATCCGTCGTTCGGGCGAAAAAGGTGACCGTCTCTGTACCGTTGCCATGTCACTCGGCATCATTTCAGTTGTCATCTGGCTCGTCGGAGGTGTGATGCTGTACCTGTGGTGGTCGACCCTGTAGCCTCACAGGTTTCTCCAAGGTTTTCGGCTTTAGACTTGTGGTGTATTCACCGACTCAAGGAGTGCCATGAATTCCAACCCCGCTTTCTCGCGAAACGCCGCCTTCCGTCCCGGACAGGTGTCACGTGCCGAACTCGAGGCCCTGTATGGCCCGAACGCATCAACGGCACCGGTTGCTACTAAAGACGACTCGGCGACGCTCGAACAGACATACAACATGCCCGCCGCGACCGCTGGTCAGACGGGCCGAATGACGGTCGAAGACACCATTGTCAAGACCATTCTCGCCTTCGCCGTTCTGCTAATCGGCGCTTACGTCGGGTGGACCTTCGCGTCCTTCCCGATCATGATTGCCGGCCTCGTTGGCGGTCTCGTGCTCGGGCTCGTGAACTCGTTCAAAAAGGTCCCATCCCCCGCGCTCATCGTTGCCTATGCAGCCCTTGAGGGACTCTTCGTCGGATCGATATCCATGGTCTTCAATTCCATGTGGGACGGAATCGTCACTCAGGCGGTCATCGGAACATTGGGAGTCATCGGCGTCACATTGTTCCTCTTCCTCTCCGGGCGCTTCCGCTCCTCGGCACGCATGACCAAGGTTGTCTCGGTCGCGATGATCGGCTACCTCGTCTACCAGGTGATCAACATGATCCTCATGACCACGGGAGTCACCGGCAACGCACAGTTCGGGTTGAGCTCGGCCAACATCATGGGAATCCCGCTCGGGCTCATCATCGGTGTCGTCGTTGTGTTCCTCGCCGCGTATTCGCTCGTTCTCGATTTTGAATCCATCAAGATCGGCGCAGAGCGCGGCGTACCGGCCGTCTACGCATGGCAGGGCGCGTTCGGAATTCTCGTCACCGTTGTCTGGCTGTACCTCGAAATCCTGCGCATGCTCGCACTTGCCCGAGGCAACAACTAATCCATCAACTCAACGGAGAAGGCGCCGAGCAATCGGCGCCTTTTTCTTATTCCCACTCGATGGTGCCCGGAGGTTTCGACGTGACATCGAGAACGACGCGATTGACGTCCTTAACTTCGTTCGTGATGCGATTAGAAATCTTGGCCAACACGTCGTAGGGCACACGGGTCCAATCGGCGGTCATGGCATCCTCACTCGAGACGGGTCGCAAGACGATGGGGTGGCCATAAGTTCGGCCATCGCCCTGGACACCGACCGAACGAACGTCGGCCAAGAGCACGACGGGGCACTGCCAAATGTCTTGGTCAAGTCCCGCCTCGGTCAACTCGGCGCGAACAATCGCGTCGGCGGCGCGA
>CANGCU010000038.1 GCA_947452355.1 Microbacteriaceae bacterium
AAGGAGAAACACATGGCTCAATCCAAGGATGAGGTCCTCGCAGGCCTTGCCACTCTCGTCAACGACGAGACGGGCGTTCCCGTCGAGAGCGTCGTCTTCGGAAAGTCCTTCGCGGATGACCTCGACATCGACTCGATTTCGATGATGACGATTGTCGTCAACGCGGAAGAAGAATTTGGCGTCAAGATTCCCGACGACAAGGTCTCGGAGCTCAAGACCGTCGATGACGCAGTGAACTTCATCGTTTCGGCCCAGGGCTAGAACGATTCGTGCGGCGGGGTTCATGCCCCGCCGCATTTCCTATTGACAGAAACGGAAGAGTGAACAGATGACCACCATCGTTGTAACGGGAATCGGAGCGACCTCGTGCCTCGGCGGTAACGCCCGCGACACCTGGGACGCGCTGCTCCGTGGCGAAAGTGGAATCCGTCCACTCACCGAAGAGTGGGTCCAACAGCACGAGTTGCCTGTCACGTTTGCTGGGCGCGTAAAAGTTCCCGCGGCCGACGTTCTTGAACGAATCGAAATCAAGCGTCTCGACCCTTCGGCACAACTTGCCGTTATCGCTGCTCGTGAAGCGTGGGCCGATGCGGGTGAGCCCGACGACCCCAAGGAACGCATCCTGGTCGATTTTGCGACCGGCATCGGTGGCCTTGGAACTCTGCTCGACGCGTGGGATGTCATGAAAGAAAAGGGTGCGCGGCGCGTCCTTCCGATGACGATTCCCATGCTCATGCCCAACGCTGCAGCGGCGGCAATCTCGATGGATCTCAAGACCCGTGGTGGTGCTCGAACGTGCGTTTCGGCGTGCGCGTCCGGCACGGAATCAATCGCAAACGCGGTTGATCACCTGCGTGCAGGAATTGCCGACGTCGTCATCTGCGGTGGAACCGAATCGGTCATCCACCCCCTACCCATCGCAGCGTTCGCGGCGATGCACGCGCTCTCTACTCGTAACGATGACCCCGCGCGCGCGTCACGCCCCTATGACAAGGACCGCGACGGATTTGTTTTGGGCGAAGGAGCCGCGGTGCTCATCCTCGAAACCAAGGAACACGCCGAGGCGCGCGGAGCAAAAATTTATGCCGAGATCGCGGGTGGGTCCGTCTCGTCGGACGCGCACCACATCACCGCACCGGACCCCGAAGGCAACGGCGCAGCGCGCGCGGTTGTCGACGCGTTGACGAACGCTGGCTTGACGCCGGACGACGTGAACTACATCAATGCCCACGCGACATCGACGCCGGTCGGCGACATCGCCGAGTACACCGCGTTGCACAAGGTGTTCGGTGACCGAATTCACGACATCCCGGTTTCAGCGACAAAATCCTCGACGGGACATCTTCTCGGTGGAACGGGCGCACTCGAAGCGATCTTTACGGTGCTGTCCGCCCAAGAAAAGATTGCGCCTCCGACGCTGAACCTCGACAATCAAGATGAGGCAATCCCGCTCAACGTCGTCGTCGAACCGACGACTCTTCCGGACAAGGTGATTGCGCTGAGCAATTCGTTCGGGTTTGGCGGTCACAACGCCGTCATCGTCGTGCGCTCGGTCTAGACGACGGACGTCTTCCGACGAAGCGGAGCGATTCTCGCTGCTGCCGCGCGGCGATATGGCTCTAATTCCCTATCCCACGGCTCCCCCAGTGCGAGTGACAGCTCTCTTTCCAGTTCCCCGATGTCACCGTCCGCCATGTCCAACGCGTAGCGCAACCGGTCCTCACCAACGACAGAATTTCCCGCGGCGTCAGTGAGCGTGTAAAAGATCCCCAAGTCGGGGGTGTGGACATAACGGACTCCGTCGCGATTGGTGCCAGTGGATTCCCATACTTCGAAACGGGTTTGCTCCCACCCGCGAAGAGCCGAGGCGAATCGGGCCGCGATTCCGCTGCCACCGGTCCAACTGACAGTTGCTCGAACCGTTCCCGGCTCGATCGATTGTTGGACCCATTCAAACTCCTCGAGCAACGACACAACATGCGTGAGCGTCCACTCAATCTGTGGCACGAGCGCAAGCGGGCAGGAGTGAATGTGAATCACTCCATGTACGTCGTTCATCCATCCTCCTCGGGCCGTACGACTTCCCCTCGAACGGGCACCACGGATGGAGATTTAAGTATGCGCGCGTGTTTCGAAAAAGTCCAATTGACCTAGAACCGAAACGAGTCAGTGGTGAAGCAGCGATCCGTCCGCCGCAAGAACGTTTTTTTCCCCTGCCCGAACTGGGAATGGCAGCCGGTTTTGTTTCGGCGGAATTGGGCAATTGAAGTTATAGGAAAACGCACACGGCGGCAGTACCGCCAAATTGAAATCCATTGTCACCGTTCCGTCGGGGTTCGGAACAACGAATAAGAACCGTCCGACGGAATAGGTTTCGGTTTCGTTGGTCTGGTCGGCGAAGACGATTTGCAAAGCCTTGCCCGTTCCAATCGTGACTAACGAAACACGTTGTCCGTCGTGGGAAAACTCAATCTCTCCGGGAATCACCTCAGTCTTTGCGGCGCCAAGTTTTTTGTCGACGTCCATCGTGGTCCCCGAGGGGTTGGGCTTCCACGTACCCGTCACGACCCAGTCGGGGTTGTAGTCGTACGCATCAATCCCGCCGTAATTCGTGACCCATTCACTCTGAGCGTCCCACACCCGAAGTCCAGACAGTCCGTCCTCGGCGATGATCGTCCCGTTCTGTGAATCCGAGAATCGAATCGTCGCCGCATCCTGGCCGGCACCGCTAAGCATGATCGTGCCGTCAACAAGTTCACCGTTGACGATAATTCCGTCCGAGGCGTGCGCCGTCAGCTGCAATCCGGATGCACCATCCGACCGTGGAGCCCAAAGGCCGGGAACTCCCCACACCGCTTGTTCGGAATCAATCCATTGAGTGAGCACCAAGGCGAGACTCCCGAATGGTTCTTTGACCTGGGCTTCTCGGCGTGAATGAAAGTGGGAGAAACGGTCGCTTGCTTCGCTCATTTCTCAATTCTGCCGACATCTGTGGCCCAGCGGCTGAGGCTCACCGCGACACGAGGCGTTTATAAAGCTGCACCATTTGCTCAGTGCGCCGAGACTGTCGGAACTCTGTCAAGTGGTCGAGATTACGAGGGCCCGAAATCGAGACACGGCCACGAGCAGCCTCATCAAGCGCGGTGGCCATCGCGTCCGCAGATAGATCTGTCGTTAGCGTGTAGGACCCGGCGGGGAGGTCGCTCGCGACGTCGGCATCGACAATGACGACGTGCGTTCCCATCGACACCGCCTCGGTGACCGTCATGCCTTGAGTTTCGAAATTGTTCGATGACTGAACGAGAATGTCGGCGTTCGCGATGATTTCGATGGCGCGGTCGTAGGGAACCCCGCCAACGAACGTGACCGACTTTCCCGCGGACGCCTTCGCCTTCGCGGCAAGCGCGCCATCCCCCGCAATCGTCACGGTGAGCGGCTCGGTTGCGAGTGCGACGCCGTCGAGGAATTCCAGCAGCCGCTTTTCGGGTGAAAATCGCCCAACCCACGCAACCACCGCGGTGTCGTGATGAGCGCGCGGAGTGTGAACGATGGTGTCGAGCACGTCGTCGTTCACACCCGTCGGCAAGACGACGATGTCTGGGTTACGCCGTGACACCACATCTTTCGACGCCAACAGCCGAGCGAAGTGGCCCGAGGGTGCAGTCACGAGGTCGGCGTGGTGCGCGTATCCACCGAGATAGTCGAACGCGCGTCGAGGGCGCCGCCCGAAACGGTCTCCCAGTGACCATTTCTGCCATTGGCCGAGCATCGCATAAAAAACTCCGGGGAACGGCACCGATCCATCGACACCCACATCGAGTCGGTGGTGCATCGTATGAATCAACGGAATGTCATGTTCGTGGGCGTATCGGTAGCCAAGCGCCGCACCCCAGAAATCAGATTGGACGTGAATGATGTCAACGGGAGGCATTGCCGCCAAACTCGCGTGAATCTGAGCGAGGTGCTTTGTGTTCGGCCACAGCCAGGTGTATTGCGCAACGGTCGGGACGGCGTGGGACGGCAAATCGATGTATCGCTCGTCGTCCACGGGACCCGTTCGAAGCGCGGGCGAGACGAACGTGACGCGGTGTCCGGCTCGTTCAAGAAACTCTGCTTGAAGGTTTACCGATACTTGCGCTCCCCCGAGAGTGTGGGGGTGTTGTTCGCAGAAAATGAGAACGTGCATCGTGTCGTCAGTCTATATTTCGCGTCACCGTTTGCCTTCCTCGGGCGAATTGCGCAGTGGGTTCAACGCCGTGTAATGTCGCCCTAGTCACCACCGCAATCTTTCAACGGAGAAACTTTTGCCATTTTCCATCGTGAACGCCCGTGTTTTTACCGGAAACTCATCGAACCCGTGGGCTCATTCCGTTCGTGTGGTTAATGGAAAAGTCGTTGCTCTCGATTCAGAGCCCGACGGTGCCGACGACCTAATCGACGCAGGCGGCAAAGTTGTTCTCTCGTCGTTCGGCGACGGACACGCTCACCCGGTGTTTGGTGGGTACGAATTCCTCGGTCCACAGCTGAAGGGCGTCGACGGCGTCGACGGAATCGTTGAGAGCGTCGGTCGCTTCGCCGCCGCTCACCCCGAACTCGAATGGATTGTCGGTGGATCGTACGAGTCGTGGCTTACCCCGAACGGAGAGTTCGACGCGCGCTGGCTCGATGCGGTGGTGCCCGATCGACCGGTAGTTCTGAGGGCAACGGACTACCACACGGTGTGGTGTAACTCGAAGGCACTCGAGATTGCCGCGATCACAGCAGAGACGCCAGATCCCGCGCTGGGTTGGATTGTGCGCCGACCGGACGGTTCCCCAATGGGAACGCTTCGGGAGTGGGATGCGGTAGATATGGTGATGAATAAAGTCCCCACCTATTCAATCGATGATCAGGTTCGCGCAATCGAGATCGCGTGTCGCGAGTTCGCTCGCACGGGAATCACCTGGGTCCAGGATGCATGGGTGGACCCTCCCCTGATTGACGCGTACCTTGAGGCAAATCGCCGTGGCGCCCTCAGCATTCGGTTTAATCTCGCATTACGTGCCGACCCTCGAACCTGGCGCGATCAACTCGACTGGTTCCAGGAGGCACGAAACCGGATTGGCTCGAGCGACCGCCTTTCGTGCAACACGATCAAGTTCTTTGCTGACGGCGTTATTGAGGGTGCGACAGCGGCCGTTCGCGATGGCTACACCGATGATCCCCACAACCATGGCATGCCCGTGTGGGAATGGGACGAACTTCGCGCGTGTGTGACTGCCGTCGATGCACTCGGATTTCAACCACATATCCACGCCATCGGAGATGAGGGATTGACCGAGTCGCTCAACGCGATCGAACACGCCCAGAAGGTCAACGGCTCGGCGAGCCACCCCCGACCCGTCATCACTCACGTGCAGATGCTCAACCCGGCTGATATTCCGCGATTTGCGAGTCTCGGCGTCGTCGCTAATTTCGAATCGCTGTGGGCGTGTAACGACCCGCTGCAAAGCGAACTGACGGCCCCCAGGATTGGGTCTGAACGCGAAATGTGGCAATACCCCATTCGGTCGATTCTGGACGCAGGTGCGCCCATCTCGATGGGGTCTGACTGGCCCGTCTCGAGCCAAAACCCGCTGGAGTGCCTTGAGGTCGCCGTGACCCGAATGGTTCCAGGAGACACCTCCATCGGTGTTTGGAATCCCGCCGAGCGAATCTCGGTGACCGAGGCTATCTCGGCATACACGGCAGGGTGTGCGTTTCAAGCGGGGCTGGAGAACACGTGGGGAACCATTGAGCCCGGCAAGGCCGCCGATGTGATTATGCTCAGTAACGATGTATTTGGAATCGAACCACACCTCATTCACACGGTCACCGTTGAACGGACCTGGTGTGACGGTGTCGAAGTTTTCAGTCACAACGATGTGGCCTGAATAGAAAAAGAAAGAGGCAACGCATGACTAGTAATCCCGCAAAGGTGGAACAGCGATCCGTCGACTGGATCCCCCACAACGAACGCTTCGGTAAGGCGCGTGACCTTGGCAACGTGTGGTTTGTCGGAAACGTCAACCTCACGGCAATGGCGACCGGTGTCGTTGCGCTGTCAATCGGTGGAAACGTCATTTGGACGCTTATCGCCATCATTCTCGGTTCGCTTTTCGGAACCTTTTTCATGGCCTTTCACTCAGCACAGGGACCCCAGCTTGGTTTGCCCCAACTGATCCAATCACGCGCGCAGTTCGGGTACATCGGCGCGGCAATCACCGTGTGGATTTTTGCCCTCGTGAACTACTGGGCCTACAACACGTCCGATGCAATCCTGTCAGGCGCGGCTATCAACCGCCTCGTCCCGGGAATCTCAAGCGACGTTGGGTTCTTGCTCGCGGCGATTATCGCGACGGTTATCGCCGTATTCGGTTACGCCCAGATTCACTGGATCAACAAGATTCTGTTCGTCCCCACAATCGTGCTTCTCGTCATCCTGACGATCGGTGTTGTCATCCGTGGCAACTTCCCACCGGACGCGTTTGACCTCGGAACGTTCAACCTCCCCGCCTTCATGACCGCCTTTGTCATCATTGCTGGATTCCAGTTGGGATGGGCGCCTTATGTGAGCGACTACTCGCGTTACCTGCCCAGCAGTGTTGGCGTGCGCGCAACGTTCATCTGGACCTACCTCCCGTCGGCACTCAGCGGTGTCTGGGTGTTCGGTTTGGGCGCTCTCGCGTCGGGACCCGATGGAACACTGAGCCCGATTGACGCGTTTGCGGCCGTTGGCGACACCATCTTCCCCGGATTCGGAAACATCGCCGTGTTGGTGACCCTCATCGGTCTCCTCGCAGTCATGGGAATCAACGCCTACGGTGGAAGCCTCGCGATGATCTCGATCATTGACTCGTTCGTGCGCGTCAAGCCGACCAAGGTGTTGCGCGTCATTACGCTCGCCATCATGGGCGGTGCGGTGTGGCTCACGGCTGCCGTCGTCGGCGAGGCGTCGTTCAACGAGTTCTACGGAAACGCGCTGGTCTTCCTCGCGTACCTGTTCACTCCGTGGACCGCGATCAACCTGATCGACTACTTCTACGTCCGCAAGGGCACGTATGTCATCAAGGATCTGTTCCGTGCCGACGGTATCTATGGCCGTTGGGGATGGCGCGGTAACCTCGCGTACATTATCGGGTTCGCCGTCATGATTCCGTTCTTCGTGACGCTCCCATACACCGGTCCGATCGCCACCGCACTCGGTGGCGTCGACTACTCGCTGTTCATCGGGCTCCCTGTTTCGGCAGTTGCCTACCTGATTCTGGCTCGTGGTATCGACCTGAAGAAGGAAGCAGAGCTCGCGAAGGCCGAAGGAAACTTGTCGGCTAAGCACTAGTGACAAATCGCATCGCCGTTGCACAGGCACATCCTCAGATTGGGGATGTGCCTGTCAACGTTGCGACGATTCGCCGCCTGTCGATAGACGCGCACGCCGCGGGTGCTCGCATGGTGGTTTTCCCTGAACTCGCGACCACCGGATACGCGTTTGAGAGCCGAGACGAGCTTGCGGATGCGCTGTCGTTCGGCGACGGCGTCGCAGAAATTGCCGATCTGTCCGCAGAGATCGGCATCATTATTGTCACCGGATACGCCCAGATCCGGGATGGAATCGCGTTGAACAAGGCTGGGCTGTTCGAAAACGGTGAACTTCGCGGTGATTACGTCAAGACCCATCTGTGGGACACCGAGAAGGAACTCTTCACCGCCGGAACATCCTTACCGCCGGTCGTCGACACCACCGTCGGGCGTGTTGCACTGGCGATCTGTTACGACCTTGAATTCCCCGAGTTAATGAGGCATTACGCGGTCTCGGGTGCTGACATCGTGGCGGCACCGACGAATTGGCCAGCTGGTTTTGAAGCCCCAACCCACTATGGGCCGTTCAACGGTGAAATGTTGCGGGCCATGGCCGGTGCGAGCACGAACCGAATGTACATTGCCATTGCGTGTCGAACCGGAATCGAACGCGGTGTCGATTGGGTGGACAATTCCTGCGTTATCGACCCGGACGGATACCCCATCACTGCGCTTTTCGACGGCGAAGGCCTTGCGATGGCCGAGGTCGACACAGCGATATCGCGGAACAAGAACATCAGCGAACGAAACAACGTGTTGGGCGACCGTCGTGGCGACCTTTACGTCACCGACGAGCGCTAACCTGCGTCGTTGACGCTGGAGTAGGGCGAGCGGGACTTGAACCCGCGACCGACGGATTATGAGTCCGCTGCTCTAACCGGCTGAGCTATCGCCCCCAGACTTCCAGCCTACCGAGCGGAACTACGCGCCGCGGTAAATCTGTTCGAAGCGATCGAGCGTGGTCGAGATGTCGTGATCCGCGACGATCTCGAGGGACGCACGTTGAAAGGCCCGGTACTCGGCATCGGAACTGTTGATAATTCGTGCAATCGCGGCCGCCAGTCCAGCGATATCCCGCGGCTCAAAGAGGAACCCGTTTTCGCCGTCGTGCACGAGGTGGGGCAACGCCATCGCATTCGCTGCGACCACGGGTAGCCCACTCGCCATCGCCTCTAGCGTTGCGATGGACTGAAGTTCCGCGATTGACGGCATCACGAAGACCGCAGCGTCGGACAAGAGTTTCGTGAGAGTAGCGTCATCGACGTGTCCGCTGAATTCGACACGGTGGGCGATACCGTTATCGCGCGCAATCTTCTCGAGTCGCCCACGATCGTCCCCAGCGCCGGCGATAACGACGCGCAGAGTTCCTTCGGGGAAACGCTTGAGCGCGAAGAGCAATTCTTCGATTCGCTTTTCCTGCTCAACTCGTCCGAGGAACAGTGCATACGGGTCTTTCCGTTTACCCAGGATCGGCCGATAGTGCGAGATGTCGAGACCACACGAGATTGCGTGAACGCCGCTTCGGTGAACAGACTTCTCAAGGTAGTCCGCTGCCTTGCGCGTCGGTGTGGTCGCTTCGTCGACCATCGCATAGGTTTTCATCGCGACTTTCCACACCGTTCGGACAAGCCAGTCGATCCCGAATTGCGGTAGCGGCAGGAACTGTGCGACGTTCTCGGGCATGAAATGGTTCGTGGCGATGACCCGAATTCCCTTGTCATGTGCCTCGCGAACCAAGCCCCACCCGATGTTGATGTGCGATTGTACGTGAACGACGTCGGGTTGAACCTCATCCAGAATGGCGCGGGTGTCCGCCCTGACCTCCCAGGGCAGAGCGAAGCGCATCCACGGGTGGTTGAACCACTTCCACGAGCGAAGGCGATAGACCTCCAATGTGACACCATCGTGGTCCTCCAAGCGGAGGCCGAATTCCTGGTC
>CANGCU010000039.1 GCA_947452355.1 Microbacteriaceae bacterium
AAGGGTAGGCTTTTGCATGTCGCTCACGGGTTCAGCCTATCGACCGACACCGACGAAGGGGTTGCACCATGGGAGTTCTCGATAACCTTCATCCTGAGTTGCAGGAACGGTTCTCGACGGGCGGTGGTGAATTGACCCAAAAGCTCGGAATAGAGTTACTCGAAATCTCGGCCGAGCGTTCCGTCGCGCGAATGCCCGTCGCCGGAAACCGGCAGGTTGTCGGAATTCTCCATGGCGGAGCGCACGTCGTGCTCGGCGAAACACTCGGCAGTGTTTCCGCTGCCGTTCACGCTGGTCCGGGCAGATACGCCGTTGGGATCGACATCAACGCGACACACACCAAGAGCATCGCGGACGGGTGGGTCACCGGGACGTGTACCGCCATTTCACTCGGCAAAACTATCTGTGTTCACGAGATCGTTGTGGCGAACGATGCCGGCGAGCGACTGTCGACCGTACGAATCACGAATTTGTTGCGAGACCGCTAGGACTTAGGGTCGAGCTGTTCGATAACCGCCAACGCGACTTCGCCCATAGTCAAGCGCCGATCCATCGACGCCTTTTGAATCCAACGGAACGCTTCCGGTTCGGATAACTTCATCTTCAGTTGCAATAGTCCTTTTGCTCGTTCGAGCACCTTACGTGTTTCGAGGCGCTCAAGAGCATCGGACACTTCGGCCTCGACTGCCAGAAGTTCGTGATGGCGCGATAATGCAACTTCAATCTGTGGAAGCAACCGCTCTGGCGTGAACGGTTTGACCACATAGGCAATGGCTCCGGCTTCGACAGCCCGGGCAACAAATTCGGGCTGTGCGAAAGCGGTCAACATTACGACCGGCGCGAGCCGTTCTTTGCCGATGATCTCTGCTGCGGTCAACCCATCCATTTTCGGCATGGTGATGTCCATGACAACCAGATCTGGCCGAAGACTTCGTGCAAGTTCAATTGCAGTTTCCCCGTCTGCGCCCTCGCCGACGACCTCGAAACCGTTTTCCTGGAGCACCTCGACAACATCCATACGAATCAGTGCTTCGTCTTCGACGACAACAACTCGTCGGGGTGCGGGTTCACTCACGGGTTCAGCCTACGGTATCGTTTTGCGGTGTAGCCGGATTGGCGGAATGGCAGACGCGGAGCACTCAAAATGCTTTGTCCGGAAGGGCGTGTGGGTTCAAGTCCCACATCCGGCACGACAGAGGGCGGGGATAACTCCCCGCCCTCTTCTGTTTAGCCGTGACTATGGTCGCGCGATGGTGTCACCGATAACGTGAATTCGCAAGTCGTTTGTCGACCCTGCGATTCCGGGAGGGGAACCGGAAATGACGACGACCTTGTCGCCCTTGTGCACGAGTCCTGCGCCCAGAAGTTGTTCGTCAACCTCAATGAACATTTCGTCGGTGTGCTGAACGGGCGAGACCAAGAACGACTGGATACCCCAGTACAGTGCCATGCGTCGCCTAATCGCCTCGTCCGTAGCGAATGCTCTCATCGGGATGCGGAAACGGAGCCTGGACATTCGGCGGGCGGAATCACCCGATTCGGTGAACACGCACACGAACTTGGCCTCGACGAAGTCCGCGACCTCGGCCGCAGCAAGGGTCAATGCACCACCTTGAGTTCGTGGCTTTGTCCCGAGCGGGAGAATTCGTTCGAGGCCGTGCTCTTCGGTGTTCTCGACGATGCGTGCCATCGTGGCGACTGTGATGGCAGGGAACTCACCGACGCTCGTTTCGCCGGACAACATAACGGCGTCAGCGCCATCGAGAATGGCGTTCGCCACATCCGAGGTTTCCGCTCGAGTGGGCACGGGGGACGAAATCATGGATTCGAGCATCTGTGTCGCCACAATCACGGGTTTTGCCATGCGCCTCGCGGCCTCGACGGCACTCTTTTGAACCAACGGCACTTGTTCTAGGGGAAGCTCCACGCCGAGGTCACCGCGAGCGACCATGATGGCGTCAAACGCATCGACGATTTCATCTATTGCCGCCACAGCCTGCGGCTTCTCGATTTTCGCGATGACGGGAACGCGACGTCCCTCCTCCGCCATGATCTCGTGGACTCGGGTGACGTCGGCGGCGTTGCGCACAAAGGACAGTGCGATGTAGTCCGCGCCGATTCGAAGACCCCAACGAAGGTCGTCTTCGTCCTTCTCGCTGAGCGCGGGAACGTTGACCGCAACACCGGGAAGGTTAATTCCCTTGTTGTTCGAAACGAAACCGCCGACGACTACCTCAGTTCGAACCCGAACGCCATCGGTGTCGATTACCCGAACGTTGACTTTGCCATCGTCGATGAGCAGAGTGTCTCCGGGGCTGACATCGTTAGGCAAACCCTTGAATGTCGTCCCGCACAGATCCTTGGTGCCCTCAACCTCTTCGGTCGTGATGGTGAAAATGTCCCCAATCGACAATTCGTGAGGTCCGTCTGAGAATTTTCCAAGTCTAATTTTTGGCCCCTGAAGGTCGACAAGAACTGCCACGGGTTTTCCGAGATCGGCTGCAACTTTTCGAACGTTCGCGTACACCGCTTCGTGCACCTCGTGAGATCCGTGACTCAAGTTCATTCGAGCGACATCAACACCCGCCTCGACGATCGCTCGGATGGTGTCATACGAGTTTGTCGCAGGACCAAGCGTTGCAACGATTTTGGCGCGTCTCATGGTGTCCTCTGTTGTCGAATTGGGCGGTGGCTAAAAGTGTATCGGGGCATCGTGAGCGGTCACTGGTCGCGGCAACGTCGTGCGGCCTCGGAGAAATTCGTCGGCGCGCGCGGCGGCAGCGCGACCTTCCGCGATGGCCCAGACGATGAGCGAAGCGCCGCGGCCTGCGTCGCCCGCCACAAAGACGCCCGGGATGTTGGTGTCATAGGTTCGATTTCGGGCAAGCGTTCCTCGTGACGAGATGTCTATCCCCCATTGCGCCGAGATGGTCGAGGTGTCGACACCCGAATACCCAAGTGCGAGTAGAACGACATCCGCCGGAATCGTGCGCTCTGTTCCCGCCGCCGGACGCCGACCACCGTCAACATATTCGGTTTCGGCAACCACGAGTCCGGTGAGTTGACCATCGCTATTTCCAAGGAATTCGACGGTCGATGCGAGGTAGGTTCGGTCCCCGCCCTCCTCGTGCGCGCTCTGAACCTCGAACAGCGTCGGATCCATCGGCCACGGTTGGTTTCCATCGCGTTCTGTTGGTGGCCGTTTCCCAATCGCGAGTGTCGTGACGCTCGCGGCACCTTGACGTAATGCAGTCCCGAGACAATCCGCACCGGTATCGCCACCGCCGAGGATGATGACATTCTTCCCCGCAACGTCGATGTGGTTGGGCGGGTTTTCACCAGCCACCGCTCGGTTGGACGGCACAAGGTAGTCCATCGCGAAATGTATCCCTGTGAGTTGACGACCCGGGATGTCGAGGTCTCGTCCAACGGGCGCGCCAACGGACACAACGACCGCGTCATATCGCTCCTGAAGCTCCGGCCACGTCACGTCCACTCCGACCGTCACGCCGGTGCGGAAGCGAGTTCCCTCCTGCGCCATCTGTTCGATTCGACGATCGATGTGCCTCTTTTCCATCTTGAAATCGGGAATTCCGTAACGAAGAAGTCCCCCTACGAGTTCATCTCGTTCATAGACTGCAACCGTGTGTCCAACTCGGGTCAGCTGCTGGGCCGCTGCCAAACCCGCGGGACCTGAACCGACCACCGCAACGGTCTTACCGGTGAGGCGATCCGGCAAAACGGGGTTGATATATCCCCTCTCCCACGCCATGTCGATGATGGCGAGTTCTGACTGTTTGATGGTGACGGCGGGTTGGTTGATTCCCAGGACACACGATGACTCACATGGGGCCGGGCATAACCTGCCCGTGAACTCTGGAAAATTGTTTGTCGAGTGAAGGCGTTCAATCGCTCCGCGCCAATCGTCTCGATGCACCATGTCGTTGAACTCGGGAATGAGGTTGCCGAGCGGGCAACCCTGATGGCAGAAAGCCACACCGCAATCCATGCAGCGACCGGCTTGGCGCTCGATCTGCCCAGATTCGCGTTCTTCGTAGACTTCTTTCCAGTCCCTAAGGCGAATCGGTACTGGTCGCCTTTCCGGCAACTCTCGTGCAGGTGTCCTCAGAAAACCGCGGGGATCAGCCACCGGTCACCTCCAGAATTTCAGACCAGACGTCATCGCCATCTGGATCGCGACCCTGTCTAGCGGCTTCCAATCGGATACTGGTCACTTTCCGGAAATCGCGAGGAGTGACGGCAGTAATTCGCGCCGACGTCGATTCCCAATCGTCAAGCAACGAGACCGCAAAGGACGAACCAGTTTCAGCAACGTGTCGCTCGAGCAATTGGCGAACCGTAACTTCGCTCTCAGCGGACAACGGCGAGAGTTCGAGTTCACCCGATCGAAGCGCCGCTTGGTTGACGAGCGACGGGTCGAGGTCGAGCACGAACGCGTAGCCACCGCTCATTCCCGCTCCAAGATTTCGACCGGTCTTGCCGATGATGAGGGCAACTCCCCCGGTCATGTATTCGAGGGCGTGATCTCCGGTCCCTTCGACGACCGCGGTTGCGCCAGAGTTTCGAACTCCGAATCGTTCGCCGACAACTCCCGCGATGAACAGCTCGCCGCTTGTCGCACCGTAGCCAACGACGTTCCCCGCGATGATGTTGTGGTTCGACGGGAAGGTTGATTCGGTTGGATGACGAAGCACAATTCGACCACCGCTCAGCCCTTTTCCGACGTAGTCATTTGCGTCGCCCGTGAGCCTCAGCGTTATTCCGCGCGGGACGAAAGCGCCGAGAGACTGACCGGCTGCGCCACTGAGTGAAATTTCAATCGTGTCCGGCTCGAGACCGTCGACTCCGTGTGTCTTCGTGACAACGTGTCCAAGCATCGTGCCAATCGCTCGGTCGGTGTTGCGGACCACCGCGGCGAGGCTCACGGGAATCCTCTGTTGGATAGCCGCGTCCGCGTCGCGGATGAACTGGTGATCGCCGTGAGCATCCAGCTCGTGGTCCTGATGGCTCACGTTGTAGCGCGGAACATCATCGGAGAATTGTTTTCCGCCCAAAATGGGCTGAAGGTCTAATCCTTCGCTCTTCCAGTGATTGACTGCTCGGTCGACATCGAGAACCTCGCGGTGACCGATTGCGTCAGCGAGCGTGCGGAACCCAAGTGACGCAAGAATCTCACGCACTTCCTCCGCGATGTATTCGAAGAACGTTTCGACGAACTCGGGCTTCCCCGAGAACCGCTCACGCAACACGGGGTTTTGGGTGGCTACGCCGACCGGGCACGTGTCGAGATGGCACACGCGCATCAGAATGCAACCGCTGACCACCATGGGTGCGGTTGCGAAACCGAACTCTTCCGCGCCCAACAACGCAGCGATGACGACATCGCGACCGGTCTTCATCTGTCCGTCCACCTGTAAGACGATCCGACCGCGCATGTCGTTGAGCATGAGCGTCTGTTGCGCCTCGGCGAGCCCCAGTTCCCATGGTGTTCCGGCGTGCTTCAACGATGACAGTGGGCTGGCGCCGGTTCCACCGTCGTGTCCCGAGATGAGAATGACGTCCGCCTTCGACTTCGCCACGCCCGCCGCTACGGTGCCGACACCGGATTCCGACACCAGCTTTACGTGAATACGGGCAGCCGGGTTAGATCGCTTCAAGTCGAAAATCAGCTGTTTGAGGTCCTCAATCGAGTAGATGTCGTGGTGTGGCGGTGGCGAGATGAGGCCGACACCCGGCGTGCCCATTCGGGTCTCGGCGATCCACGGGTACACCTTGTTGGATGGAAGTTGGCCACCTTCGCCCGGTTTTGCACCTTGCGCCATTTTGATTTGCAGATCATCGGCGTGCGTAAGGTACATGCTCGTCACACCAAAACGGCCACTCGCGACTTGTTTGATTGAGCTGCGGCGTTCGGGGTCGAGCAACCGGTCGAGGGATTCACCGCCTTCACCAGTGTTGGAACGAGCTCCGAGTCGGTTCATTGCAATGGCGAGAGTTTCGTGCATCTCGGAAGAAATCGCACCGTAGGACATAGCTCCTGTTGAAAACCGAGCGATGATATCTCGCGCCGATTCGACCTCGTCGAGAGGGATGGGCGTGCGTCCCGTCGTGAAACGGAACAAACCCCGCAGAGTCATCAGGCGTTCCGCCTGCTCGTCCACGGCGGCGGTGTAATCACGGAACACGTCGTACCGCTTTTCCCGCGTCGCGTGTTGGAGTTTGAATACAGTCTCGGGGTTGAACAGATGGGGCGGACCCTCCCGCCGCCAGGCGTACTCGCCGCCCGTTGGTAGAACCTCGTGGAACGTCGAGGGGTCACCGTACGCACGCTCGTGGCGTAAGCGGTTTTCCTCGGCGATGATGTCCAGCGTGATCCCACCCAGAATGCTCGTGACCCCGGTGAAATATCGATCTACGACCTCTTTGCTGAGGCCAATCGCTTCGAATGCCTGTGCGCCCGCGTAGGACGCAACGGTGGAAATGCCCATCTTTGACATGGTCTTCAGGATTCCCTTGCCGAGGGCGTAGATGATGTTCGCGACGGCCTTTTCGGGGGTGACCCCCGAGATTCGACCTGTACGGACGAGAAGTTCCGCGGTTTCCATCGCGAGGTACGGGTTAATGGCGGAAGCACCAAACCCGATAAGCGTTGCGACGTGGTGAACCTCTCGGACGTCACCCGCTTCGACGATGAGCGAGGATTGCATGCGTCGCCCTGTGCGAATCAAGTGATGATTCACAGCAGAGAGCATGAGCAGTGAGGGAATTGGGGCGAAATCGTTGTCGGAATCTCGGTCGCTCAACACAACGAACATCGCTCCGTCGTCCAGCGCGGAATCGACTTCCTCGCACAGCTCGTGAAGACGTCGTTCCATCGCCTGGGCGCCCTCATCAATTCGATACAGTCCCGACAGAACACGGGTTACGGGGCGACCGTCCTCCTGAAGATGGATGATTTTGGAGAGAGCATCATTATCAATGACGGGGAAGGTTAGCGACACCTGCCGTGCGTGTTCCGGTGTTGCCGTCAGCAGGTTTCGTTCGGGGCCAAGCCCAACGTGCAACGACGTGACGATTTCTTCCCTGATGGAATCGAGTGGCGGGTTTGTCACCTGGGCAAACTGCTGCGAAAAGTAGTCGAAAAGTAGTCGCGGCTTATCCGACAGGACCGCGACCGGGGTGTCACTCCCCATCGCTCCGAGAGGCTCCGATCCCGTCTGTGCCATTGGCGCGATGAGCACACGAACTTCCTCTTCGGTATAGCCGAAGGTCTTTTGGCGGCGCTGGACGGACGGTGCGGTGTGAATGATGTGTTCGCGCCACGGCAGTTCACCGAGGAGAATCTCGTTGTCACGCGCCCACTCCCCCCACGGTGCACTTTCAGCGAGGGAACGCTTGATTTCGTCGTCCTCGATTATGCGACCCGCGACGGTGTCGACGAGGAACATACGACCTGGTTGCAGTCGACCCTTTCGGACGATTTTTCCGGGCTCGACGTCGTAGACGCCGATTTCGGACGCCATCACAACGAGACCCTCGTCCGTAACCACATAGCGGCCCGGTCGCAGACCGTTGCGGTCAAGTGTCGCGCCCGCGATTTCCCCGTCCGAGAACGCCAGCGCCGCTGGGCCGTCCCACGGTTCCATGAGCGATGAGTGGAAACGATAGAAGTCTCGCCGCGTTGTTTCCATCGACTCGTCGTTTTCCCACGCCTCCGGAACCATCATCATGATGGCGTGTGGCAGTGAGCGCCCAGAGAGTTCGAGCAATTCGACAACCTCGTCGAACGAGGCGGAGTCGCTTGCTCCGTCGGTGACAATCGGAAACAGTGGGTTCAGGTCACCGATCAGGTCCGATGCCAGTTGAGATTGACGCGCACGCATCCAGTTACGATTCGCGTTGATCGTGTTGATCTCGCCGTTGTGCGCGATGTATCGAAACGGTTGAGCGAGGGGCCACGAGGGAAAAGTGTTGGTCGAAAATCGTGAGTGAACGATAGCCAGTGTTGATTCCATACGCACGTCGGAAAGATCGGGGAAGAACGGCTCAAGTTGAAGAGTCGTGACCATTCCCTTATAAATCAGTGTTCGGGATGACAGCGATGGAAAATAAGTCCCCAACTCCCGTTCCGCGCGCTTCCGCAGTCGGAACGTCGTGCGATCAAGGGAAATCCCCGATGCGGTGCCGTTTTTATCAGCAACGATGAGCTGTTCGAACGCGGGCATGACGTCGCGCGCGAGTTCACCGAGATGCTGTGGATCCGTGGGAACGTCGCGCCACCCCAGGACAGTGAGGCCCTCCTCGTGGGCGATTTCGCCGATGCGCGATTTCTCGGCGTCGCGCGCAGCCCGGTCAAGAGGGAGAAAGGCCAAACCAATCGCGTACTGTCCGTTCTCGGGTAGGTCAAACGGCAAAACTGAACGAAGAAACTGGTCCGGGATTTGAATCTGAATCCCCGCACCGTCCCCGGTTCCGGCGTCGGAACCCACCGCACCACGATGCTCAAGGTTTCGAAGGCTCGATAACGCGATGTCGATGATGTCGTGACCGGGGGTTCCGCGAGTTGTTGCCACCATCGCAAAACCACACGAATCCTTCTCATGGACCGGGTTGTACAGCCCTGAGCGCTCGGGAACGGCGCTGAAGCGAGCAAATGGTGTCACCACAATACGACGTCCTTCCGGGTACGGGGACGGCGTTGGCCCTCGGTCAACTAGCGGAGAGCGGAAACATCATCGCGTGGTGCTTGTGGCTCCAAGACGCGAGACAGTGGAATCGGCTTCTGCGACGAGTTCCTCCGCGGTATACGTGTCTCCTGATACTAGCCGAGATTCAGAACGCGGACCACGGTTTGGTAAGTACGTATCGGGTTCGAGCCCGGTGTGTCGGCGTCCCTGAATGATGAACACCGCGATTCCGAGAACAATCGTGAGGATTGCCGTCCACACGTTGACCCGAATACCCAGCAGCGACTCGCTCGGATCCAGTCGGATGGTTTCGATTACGACTCGCCCAATTCCATACCAGACGAGGTAAACGGCAAAAGTACGACCCCACTGCAACACAAAAAGCCGGCCAACCCAAACGATGACGACCGCACCGAGAAGGTTCCAGAGAGACTCATAGAGAAATGTGGGGTGGAAAAGAGTCCCCGCGGGCAGCC
>CANGCU010000040.1 GCA_947452355.1 Microbacteriaceae bacterium
ATGTGGTTGATGTAACGGACCAATCGACGGCAGGAGTTTCACTTTCGGAAATCGATTCCGTGCTCGGTGGAATCCCCGTTCTTACGCCCACTCTCTGGCAACTCGTTCGATCCGTTTCCGACAGAAATTGCGGTAGCGCAGCCGATGTCCTTCGTGTTGCGATTCCGAAACGTGGCGTGCGTGCAGAGAAGGGTCGTGCCATTCCCGTGCGAAAGGAATCTGCCGCGCGCCCCTCATCACGTCGTGCGATGGCATTGTCATCCGGAGTGTGTGAAACAGAATCAGGACCCACGACACAGGGCTTTAACGACATCGCACGTCTGGTCCGTTCCGCCGAAGGGGGAGTCATTGTCGTCGTCCCCGACTGGCGTGACCTCGCACTCCTGTCACGCGCATTAGGGGATACCCCTCACGTCGTTTTCGACTCGTCCGGGACGCCATCGGAAAGGTACACGCGGTACCTCGACGTTCTTTCCGGCGACGCAAGGATCGTCATTGGAACTCGAGCGGCGGTGTACGCGCCGGTGGTCGACCTCGAATTGCTCGTTGTGGTGGATGAATCGGATCCACTCTTGGAAGAACCACACACTCCATACGTGCACGCCCGAGACGTCGCCGTGATTCGAAATTCGATTGAAGGTGGGGCGCTAGTCTTCGCATCGGTCACCCCGTCGGTTGAATCGGCACGGTTCATTGACATGGGTTTCATCGACCCGAGTGCGGAACAGCCGAGACGACTACGAATTGTCCTGGCAAATGACACGCCTGACGAGGGTTTCTCGTCGAGAGCGCGCATTCCGGGGTCCGCCTGGGCAATTGTTCGCGATGCGCTGAGCAGAGGCCCAGTACTCGTTCAGGTCTCCCGCCCAGGTTTCACGCCTCAGGTGGTCTGTGCAACGTGTCGGACTCCACACCGCTGCGCACAGTGTCGGTCTCTGTTGTCGGGAAACCGCGAGGGAACTGTGTTCTGTCGAGCGTGCGGTCTCACACCGATCGGCCTTATGTGCACTCACTGTTCCGGTCGGGAAATCTCGTGGTCGGGAAACGGGTCTGTGCGCACTGCTGAAGAATTGGGGCGAGCGTTTCCCGGAGTCCCGGTGAGGGTGGCAGACGGAGAGCACAGAACGTTAGAGATCCCTCGACGCCCATCTCTCGTCATCGCAACACGCGGAGCTGAGCCGATTGTCTCAGGTGGGTACGAAGCGGTCATGATTGTCGACGGAGATAAGGAATTGCAGCGGCCCGGTCTCAGAACCACAGAGAACTGCCTGCGCTGGTGGGGTCATGCTGCGAGTCTGGCTGCGAACGAAGCGCCAGTCATTCTGGCGAATGTCGAAGGTGCGTTCGCCTCGCAATTCTCTACTAATCAGTGGGAATCGATTGTCGAAACCGAGTTGCGTGAGCGTCGCGCACTGGGCTTCCCTCCAGCCACTCGGGCCATTGCGGTTCGGGGTGCGGTTAATGACCTCCAGGATGTGCGAAATCTTGACGACGTGAAACGACATCGAGTCATCGGGCCAGCACCGGACGGCGAGACGTTCCGGATTGTGATTCTCGCGGATTATCGTTCGGCACCTGAGGCAATATCCGCGATTCGTGCGCACCTCATCGCAACGAGTTCTAACGGTGTGCGGGTTCACTGCGATGACCTGTCAATCTTCGACGAGGTCGACAATGACTGAAACAATGAACTTATGAACACGCGAATCGTCTTTGCGGGAAGCCCACAGGTTTCAGTTCACTACCTGACGGCGCTCATCACGTCCGAATTTGATGTGGTCAGCGTGATAACGCGAGAGGATTCTCCGCAGGGCCGTAAGCGCGTTGTTGCTCCGACGCCGGTCGCGTTGGCGGCTGTCGAACTAGGAATACCCGTCATCAAAGCGAACACTCTGCGGGACGTTGAAATTCCACCCGCTGATCTCGGGATTGTGGTCGCTTACGGAGGACTCGTGCCGGAACGTCTGCTGGACGCTCCAACACGCGGTTGGGTGAACGTTCATTTCTCGGTGCTGCCCGAATATCGGGGGGCGGCCCCAGTTCAGCGTGCACTGTGGGATGGGCGGGCAGATACCGGCATCACGATTTTTCGACTTGTTCGGGAACTTGATGCTGGGCCTATCTATTTCTCTCGCTCTATCCCATTTGACCCACACGAGACCGCCAGCGAAGCGCTGGACCGGGTGGCGCAGAATACGACAGACGATCTGGTCGCAACCGCTCGTCTTGTGGTCGCGGACGCGCTGCAACCGCATGACCAAGAGGGCGAACCGTCGATGGCGCCCAAATTTTCTCGCGAAGACGGTCGTATCGACTGGACACTTCCTGCCAGCACTATCGCAACGCGTGTGAGAGCAGTGACGAGCGAACCTGGCGCGTTCACAACACTGGGTGGCGAACCATTTGGAATTGTCCGCGCCGCGACTGACCCTGGCGAATCAGTTGGCGTTGGTCGGGTGGTGATGAGCAACGATCGAGTTGTCACTGGGACGGGTGACGGCAACGTTGAGCTCATCGACGTAAAGCCCGCAGGCAAGGCTGTCATGGCCGCAACCGATTGGTGGCGTGGGGTTCGCGATACGGTGACTTTCGAGTGAAGATGGGAGCCCGCGAGGTTGCGGTGAGTGTGGTCGCCCTCGTTCGATCCGACGACGCGTACTCGAACCTGCTACTGCCCGACGCGATTCGCCGGGCCTCGCTCAGTCCACGTGATTCCGGTCACGCGACCGATCTGACGTATGGGGCGCTTCGCTGGAGAGGCTATGTCGACGCCGTTCTCGGGTTGTGTGTGAGAGGGTCTCTCGCCAGGGTTGATGACGACGTGTTCGATCTCTTGCGAGTCGCGGGTTACGAGCTGCTCATTCGACAAGAGCCTCCCCACGTCATCAACGAATGGGTTTCGTTGACTAAAAAACTGTTTCCGCGGGCGTCCGGCTTCGTCAACGGAACTCTTCGCACCCTCTCCCGAGCCACGCCCAAAGACTGGCGATCCAGGGTTGTCGAGGGAATGAGTCAGGTTGACGCGCGTTCGGCACTCACGTCTCATCCACGGTGGATTGTCGACGTCTTCACCGATCTGGTAGGTCAATCGGAAGTCGACGCACTACTGGACGCGGACAACTTACCGCCGGTACCAACATTGATCGCCCTCCCAGGATTGACCGCCATGCCTGCCGGGGCGATACGAACACCGTATTCCCCCTTTGGATTCCGCTCGTCTGGAGGTGCTCTCGGATCAGTTTCAGGGATCGCCGAAGGCATCGTGCGAGTTCAAGATGAGGGGTCGCAGTTGGCCGCTCTCGCGTTGACGGAATGTTCGTCGATTGTCGCGGGGGAGCGATGGCTCGATCTCTGTGCTGGACCAGGAGGAAAGACGGCGTTGCTCGCCTCAATCGGACTTCCACTCGGAGTTTCTCTGACGGCAAATGAGCGCCAACCACACCGCGCCGAGTTGGTTCGTCAATCCGTAAAACCTTTCACAGGTCAGGTTGAGGTCCTCGTAAACGATGGACGCGTGTTGTGTGAAGAAAACCCGTCACGTTTCGACCGTATTTTGGTTGATGCGCCATGCACGGGCTTGGGAGCGTTGCGGCGTCGGCCTGAATCGAGGTGGCGGAAAAGTTTCGATGACCTCGCCGAGCTGGTTCCTCTGCAACGGTCCCTCTTGAGCGCAGCGCTCGGCGCCGTGCGTGTTGGTGGTCACGTGGCTTACGTCACATGCTCGCCCCATCCCGCCGAAACGACAGAGGTCATCGATGCAGTACTCGCCGAACACCCCGAGGCAGAACGAATCGACACTGCACCGATAATCGAAAAGATTGCACCCGGGCTCGCGGACGCGCGCAGGGGGACAGCCGCCCAGTTATACCCACACCGCCACGACACCGACGCGATGTTCATCCAATTGATTCGGCGAACGCGATAGCCTGACGCCAATGACCGTTCGAATAAACCCCAGCATTCTCAGCGCGGATTTCGCGAATATTGAGCGTGAGTTGACGAGAATCGACAACGCCGATTTCGTCCACGTCGATGTCATGGATAACCATTTTGTTCCGAATCTGACTTTTGGACTCCAAATGGTGTCCCGAATTAAAGCAACATCGCCAGTACCGCTGGACGTGCACCTGATGATTTCGGATCAAGATCGTTGGGCGCCCGGATACGCGGAATTAGGCGCCGAGTCCGTGACACTCCACGTCGAAGCGACCTCGGACCCCGTGGGGACCGCCGCTCGAATCCGCGCAATCGGTTCGCGGGTGGGAATTGCACTGAAACCGGGTACACCGTTCGCAACAATCGAAGACATCGCTCATCACTTCGACCAAATCCTCGTCATGACCGTTGAGCCTGGTTTTGGCGGACAGGCCTTCATGAAGGACCAAATGGCCACCGTTCGAGATGTCGCAGCATTCCGCTCGAAGCGCGGAACCGATTGGTGGATTCAGGTCGACGGCGGTGTTGACCCAACGACCATAGAATTCGCCGCGGAAGCCGGTGCCGACACCTTCGTTGCCGGATCCGCTGTCTATGGAACGGACAATCCGGCTTTTGCCATCGAGAATCTTCGTAAGATTGCTCGAGACCATTCACACCACGAGGAGCCACATGTCTAAACCGGAAATCGAACCCATGATGGGCGACGAGCCAACTGAGTTGATCATCGAAGACATCACCGTCGGCGACGGCGAGGAAGCGACCGCTGGCGCCAGCGTCGAAGTTCACTACGTTGGCGTCACCTTCGAGGGTGAGGAATTCGATGCCTCGTGGAACAGAGGCTCAAGCATCGAATTCCCCTTGAACGGTCTCATTCGCGGATGGCAAGAGGGGATTCCTGGCATGAAGGTTGGGGGTCGTCGCAAGTTGGTTTGCCCACCACTCTGGGCCTATGGTCCTGCAGGTAGCGGGCATCACCTCTCGGGACAAACGCTTATCTTCGTCATCGACCTTCTCGCCATTCGCTAGGCGGTCCGCAAAGCGATCGGTGATTACATGACAACAACAAGGGCTCAATTCGATAGCGCCCTCTCGGCGGGTCCGGTGGTCACTGTGATCCGTTCAGTCTTCGTTGATTCCGTCACTCCCGTCGCGTTGTATTCCCACCTGACACAGTCAAAGCCGGGCACTTTTCTTCTAGAGTCCGCCGAACAGGGTGGAATCTGGTCTCGTTATTCCTTCGTCGGGCTGTCGTCGTGGGGTTGCCTCACCGAAGCTGCTGGTGAGTCGGTGTGGCTGGATTACGGGTTGTCCGCGACGGACGCTTTCGCGGGCGCACTGCCCACTTCTCGCCTCGACGCGCTGGACGCGCTTTACGCGCGATGGGCTTCACCCGTTTCCAGCGAACTTCCGCCTCTCACGTCTGGCCTGGTTGGCTATCTCGGATGGAACACGGTTCGTGAGCTCGAAGACCTTCCTGCAACGGTCACCGATGAATCCGAATTGCCCGAGCAATCCATGATGTTTGTGCGCGACTTGCTGGTTTTCGACCACAGAACCTCGTTGCTACACATCTCAACCGCAGTACTGGCGACCGATGACCCAGACACACTCTGGAACGCGGCACAAGCTCGGCTCGACGACATCTCGTCGAGGTTGCGCACAGCGGTTTCACTGTCGCCGCTCAGCCCGCCGACGACTAATGAACTAGTCCTCAACGGTCGAACACCACGCGAGGACTTCCTCGAATCGGTCATTGCATCGCAGAAATACATTCGGGACGGCGACATCTTCCAAGTAGTCATTTCCCAACGATTCGATGTGGACGTCTCAGCAACGAGCGTCGACGTTTATCGAATGTTGCGCGCACTGAATCCATCACCGTATATGTACTTGTTGGCGTTGGAAACTCCAAGCGGTTCAACTTTCGACGTCGTTGGGTCGTCCCCAGAAGCGCTCGTGAAGGTCGACAACGGTCGTGTGTTCAGCCATCCCATTGCGGGGAGCCGGCCGCGCGGTGATACCCCCGAACGCGATAGCCACCTCGCGGAGGGACTCCTGGCTGACGATAAGGAACGTGCGGAGCACCTCATGCTTGTCGACCTCGCCCGCAACGACCTTTCCCGCGTCTGCACACCAGGGTCGGTCGAGGTCACCGAATTCATGAACGTCGAACGTTTTTCCCACATCATGCACTTGGTCTCCAGTGTCGAAGGTGATCTCGCGGCTGGGTCGACGCCCATCGATGTCTTTCGAGCCACTTTCCCGGCGGGGACGTTGTCGGGGGCGCCAAAGCCGCGAGCCTTGGAAATCATCGGCGAGTTGGAGCCCGTCGGTCGTGGGATCTACGGAGGAGTCGTCGGGTACATCGGATTCGGAGGCGATTCCGATCTCGCAATCGCCATTCGAACGGCCGTGCTCTCGGGCGGAAAAGCCTCGGTTCAGGCTGGTGCGGGTATCGTCGCCGATTCGGTGCCGGAAAGCGAATTCGATGAAACCGTCACCAAAGCGTCAGCACCACTGCGTGCAATCGGCGCCGCGAACGCACTACGGCTCGCGCTAGACTGACGCTAGGAGGAAGAACATGAACGACGCCCACGACCCCGGACACGGATCATCCCCCGCAGCATGGACGGGAACCACGATCATGCTTGTGGGAGTTGCCATCGGCACGCTGTTCTTCTGGCTGGACCAACCCACTCTGGTGTGGGCGAGCGCATCGCTTCTTGTTATCGGACCAATCGTTGGAACCATCATGGCGAAATCGGGTTACGGCGTCGGCGGTTCGAAGACCAAGGCTCCGCACTAGTCGTGTTGGAGGCCCTCACAGCCGGCGCGCTTGAAGACGCAGCGACTCGGCGGGAGACTGTGTCGTATTCGGCTATCGAACGGCTAGCGCTAGAGGCGAACACACCAATCGACGCGTGGACAGCACTCGCACCCACGTCTCATATTCGACTTATCGCAGAGATCAAGCGTTCGAGTCCGTCCAAGGGTGCTCTTGCACCGATTATTGATGCGGCAGCGCTTGCCGAGGAGTACGCGGAAAGCGGGTCTGATGCGATTTCTGTTCTCACAGAGGAACGTCAATTCGGCGGGTCGCTTCGCGACCTCCGCGAGGTTCGCGAGCGCGTCGAAGTCCCCCTTTTGCGCAAGGACTTCATCGCCGAGGAATACCAGTTACTCGAGGCGCGAGCACACGGTGCGGACATGGTCCTCCTGATTGTTGCCGCATTAGAACAGGCGGTCCTCGAACGGCTTCACGAATTTGCACACCAACTCGGCCTCACCGTTCTCGTCGAAACTCACTCGGCTGACGAGGTTCGGCGCGCGGGGGACGTAGGTGCGCGACTCGTCGGCGTCAACGCACGGGATCTGTCAACGTTTGAACTCGATCGCGCTCTGTTCGGTTCTGTTCGGCACCTCATTCCACGAGACGCGATATCAATAGCAGAATCTGCGGTGCAGACAATCGACGATGTTCGTGCGTATCGAGACGCGGGCGCGGATGTTGTTCTCGTTGGCGAGGCGCTCGTGACGTCCGGTCAACCAGGTGAAACAGTTCAACGATTCCGAGAGGTGAAGTAGATGTCATTGCGCGAACAGCAGGGTCCATATTTCGGCGAATACGGCGGGCGCTTCGTGCCCGAGTCGTTGATTGCAGCACTCGATGAACTCGATGCGGCATACACCGCGGCGAAGTCAGATCCGTCGTTCTCGTCGGAACTCGCCGAACTGCATCGCTCCTATACGGGACGTCCGTCGATCATCACCGAGGTCCACCGGTTCGCTGCTCTAGCGGGGGGAGCTCGAATACTCCTGAAACGAGAGGACCTCAATCACACCGGCTCACACAAAATCAACAATGTGTTGGGGCAGGCACTGTTGGCAAAGCGACTCGGCAAGACCAGACTCATCGCAGAGACCGGAGCCGGCCAACACGGGGTAGCGACGGCCACCGCTGCCGCGCTCATGGGCATGTCCTGTGTCGTCTATATGGGTGAGGTTGACACCGAACGTCAAGCGCTGAATGTTGCGCGCATGAAGCTCTTGGGCGCCGAGGTGGTCCCAGTGATGCACGGCTCTCGAACATTGAAGGACGCTATTAATGAGGCGATGCGCGACTGGGTCGCCAACGTTGACACCACGCACTATTTGCTGGGTACCGTCGCAGGGCCTCATCCATTTCCGGTCATGGTGCGCGACTTCCACTCCATCATCGGTGTCGAATCACGTGAGCAACTGCTCGCAACGGAAGGGCGACTGCCGACCGCTGTGGTGGCCTGCGTCGGCGGGGGCTCGAATGCGATGGGGATCTTCCATGCGTTCCTCGACGACGCCGACGTCGCGCTCTACGGATACGAGGCGGCCGGCGACGGTATCGACACCCCTCGTCACGCGGCCACTATTCAGCGAGGTCGACCGGGTGTGTTGCACGGGGCACGAACCTATGTTTTGCAGGACGAAGACGGTCAGACCATCGAATCTCACTCGATTTCCGCCGGCTTGGATTACCCGGGAATCGGACCAGAGCATGCCTGGCTTCGCGACAGTGGCCGAGCGACCTATCTCGGAATAACGGACGCCGAGGCAATGCAGGCAATGATGGACCTTTCCCGGACCGAAGGGATCATTCCCGCGATCGAGACAGCCCATGCACTGGCCGGAGCCCTCAACCTTGCTCGTGAATTGTCTCCGACGGACATCATCTTGGTGAACCTCTCTGGTCGCGGTGACAAGGACATGGAAACCGCCGCGCGATATTTCGGACTGATTGGACCGACTCGATGACGTCTCGTGTCGAAACGGTGATCGACCGCGCTCGCGCCGAAGGGCGCGGAGTCCTCATCGGATATTTGCCAGCGGGTTACCCCGACCTTCAAACGTCGATCGACGCCGTCATCGCGTTGTCGGAATCGGGCGCGGACATCATCGAGCTCGGTGTTCCCTATTCGGATCCGGTCATGGACGGCGTGGTCATTCAACGCGCGGCAAATGCGTCGCTCGAGGGTGGGTTCCGGCTCACGAACCTATTCGAGATTCTTCGCGCAACGACCAGCGTGGTTTACTCTCCGATCTTGGTGATGACCTACTGGAACCCGGTTGTTCAATATGGCGTTGAACGATTCGCACAGGA
>CANGCU010000041.1 GCA_947452355.1 Microbacteriaceae bacterium
GCGCAAAATGTTGCTGTGGCGCTCCTTGGAGCAAAAATTAACGAAACACCGGGAGACAAGTACCTCACCCAAATTCTTGACGGAGTTTACGACAATAAAGATCCACGAACCTATCCGCTGTCGTCGTACTCGTACATGATCGTGCCAACGGAATTATCGGATTCCTTCACCACCGAAAAGGGCAAGACCCTCGCAGCGTTTGCAAACTATTTCCTGTGCCAAGGACAGTCACAAGCTGACGTCCTCGGCTATTCGCCACTTCCATCAAACCTCGTTGAAGCGGGACTTAACCAGGTAAAAAAGATTCCTGGTGCGGATGTGGGTTCCGTCAATATTTCGAAATGTAACAATCCGACTCTGAATCAGACCTATTTCACCAACGCACCGATGCCGAGCGAGTGCGACAAAGTCGGCGCAACTCAGTGTGCTGATGGCACAGGAGGGGCAACTGGTGGAACAGGTACTACCGGTGGTGCCGGAACGACGGACAACACGGGAACGACGGGAACGACCGGCACCACGGGTGGAACCGGGGGCATGATGTCAGGAACTATGGGCAATGGCCCCACCGTCTGTGATGCCGATACAGGAATTTGTTCGTCAATAAAGGCCAACCCCGTCGCGACCGAGGCGCTCGGTTGGTCGGCAATCAACTGGATTATTGTTGCCGTTACTATCGTGCTTATTCTGATTATCGTCGTGCCGCCCGTCCTTGTCATCACTGCTGCTCGGAGGGGAAAGTGAACATGAAATCTGCGCGCCGCCGTTCGTTTTTCCCTGCGATCATGGCACTGAACGTCATTGTTGGAACCGTTTTCGCAGGTCTTGCTGCGACCTCGGCGGTCGCCGTCGAGGGGGATTCAGTCGTTGGTAGCCCCACCGCGACAGAAACGCCGGCTCCGGACAACGTAACCCCCAACCCAGAACCCAATGCTCCAGCCTCGGCCCCAACCCCGACCCGTTCTGGCATTCAGCGGGTCGGACGTTCGGCTGTCGTTAATGACGATGGGTCGGTCACTATTGGCTGGGATGACGGCACACGGGACGAATCTGACCCCAATTTTTCGCTTTTTCAGAACCTCTCGTTCACGCTCAGTAAAGCCGAGAACCTCACGTACGAAATTGTGAACCTCAACTGGGAGGGCGGTGTGCAGACGTCACCTGGAGAGTTCGCATACGACTACATGCAAGTAATGCAGTGTTGGGATGACGGATCTGGCACGGCGGACCCCACCCACTGTCAGTATGGAATGAGCACGAATGGCGCGTCCCAAACGGGGCAGAACGCGTCCAAACGAATCTTGCTTGAAGGTGAAGATTACATACAGGAGTATGGCGGGAAGTTTCGACTCCCCACAGATCCCGCGAACCCGAACCTACGACAATTCCAGGTCCCGTTCGAGTCGGCAGGGGGTGAATCGACCTTCGAGTCGCGCAGATTCTTTGACAGTGCGTCTACGAATGAAATCGTTGCCGCACGAACTGAGGGCGATGGAACGGGCACTGTGCCATTTGAAATACAGACGTCAATTGAGGCACCACACCTTGGTTGTGGCGACACCATCTCGGGCGGCGCTATCCGCAATTGCTTCCTCGTTGTAGTGCCTCGCGGCGAGTATTCGGTGGACACGAGCGCGTATTACGATGACGCCAATGGGCGCGTCTCTGGCTCACCGTTGTCCGCGTCAGCGTGGGCGAACCGCGTCGAATTCCCACTTCATTTTCAAAGTGTCAAGAGTGGCTGCCCAATTGGGGCTGATGAAGAGCGTGCCGTGGGAAATGAACTCTCGACTGCGGCCTTCAACTCGTGGCAAGCGTCGCTGTGTGCAAAAAAGGTTATTTTTGGGTTCTCCCAGATTGGTGATTCAGAGGCGCGACGCCAACTTGTGAGCACGGTCGACGGCTCTTCCCGGTTCGCCCTGATCTCGAAGCCGTTATCAACTGCAGAGTCAACCGGGTTCACAATCAAATACGCGCCCATTGTTCAATCGGCCATCGTGATCGCGTACAACATCGAATACAACGTGCGCGGTGAAAGCTCCCTGATTGAACAGAATGGTCGTCCCGTGACCGACCTCGTCCTCAATCAGAGGCTTTTGGCGAAACTACTCACACAGTCCTACCAAGCGGACGTGGCTGATGGTCGGAATAGGGATTATCTCGCTGATAATCCGCGTGATATTGCCCATGATCCTGAATTCCTCGCGCTGAATCCGGAATTTGAAGAATTTCAAGACGGTGCGGGGCCAACGGGAATTTTGGAGCCCATCGGGAATTCGGACGCAATCAACCAGTTGTGGCAATGGGTCGTGGCAAATGACGATGCGAAGAATTTTCTGAACGGTACGGCAGACCCTTGGGGAATGGTCGTCAACAAGTACTACCGCGATCTCGCAATCCCCGCTGACACAGGAATTGATTCATTTCCGAAAGCTGATTTGTCAACGTATACCGCGCCTGACGCCGGAGCCGCGTATGGAACCTTTGAACTTCGCCCGTATGTCGCGGACATGTATGACGCGGCCGTTCGCACTCGCCGAGCAGATCCGGGAACGAAGATTGTTTGGGATCAATCAAGGACTCCACCGTCGTTTGTCGCGGCGGGAGCGCAATTGCCAGGGTCACGATTCATTCTCAGTGTGACGGACATTGATACCGCGACGAGGCTCAAACTACCGATGGCACGTCTTATCAACGGCAGCGATGTAGCGGTCGGGCCAACGTCGGATTCCATCACCGCGGCGATTGCTGCATTCACCGAATCTGGAACACCAGGCGTCCTGAGTTTCAATCCCACAATCGAGGACGAGGCCGCATATCCACTTGCTTCGGTGACCTATGCAGCGGTCAACGTGTGTGATGCGAGCACAACTCAGCTCACGAAATACGCGAAAATTCTTGGTCTTGCCGCGGCCAGTGGACAGACAACGGGGAGCGAACGAGGCCAACTACCCGAGGGCTATGTGCCATTGAACTCCGAACAGTCAAAGTCTCTGGGATCACTCGTCAAATCTCTCAACGCGGAAGTTTCTTCCCCCGTATGTGCGTCACATTCGACCACGAATTCGACAACATCGACCACCGTTCCTACAGAAACGAGCACACCTTCCACTACCCCAGAGACGCCCGCGACCGGCACGGCGCTTTCTGGTGAATTGACGCCCGACCCGAATTCTGCGATGAAATACGCGCTCCTTTCGGCGCTGTGTTTCGGAGTCCCATTCATCGCCGGCGGTCGGGCACTCGTTCGAAAGGCAAACTCCATCAACGGTTAGTCCATCATTCACTCTGCGTTCACCCTAGGAGCACAGTATTGCGAGTGGGCACCCGCCCGAACTGGTCGCTTGTGACCACCATTGAAAGGAAAGCAATGAAAATCTCAACGATTTCCAAGGCGGCAATCGCCCTTGGAGTCAACGCTCTCGTACTTGGAGGGCTTGTAGCCGGGCCAGCCATGGCTGACCCCGGGGTTGGTGTGTATGGCGACCTCGTCGGTACCGGTTCGGACACCATTCAGGATGTCGACAATGGCCTCTCAACCGCACTCGGAATCAACGCTGACACCGGCAATCGCTACATGGCGTCGTACGATGCGGCTCCTTCGTCTGGTGATGGTTCGGCGTCTGGCGACTGCGCAAGCGGAAGCAAAGACAAGATTGTGACGCAATCGGGCGCAACAGCGTTTGTTCGCCCCAATGGATCGGGAAACGGACGAGACACTCTCCGCGCGGCAATTGGCCAGGCGTCAACTGCCTCGGTGAAGTCCTATGCGTGTGTGCTCTCGGGCGGTAGCTCGGTAACCCTTAACGCGGCCGATGTCAAAGGACTCGTCCAGTACGCGCGCTCATCTGGTGGACCATCTGTAGCAGATACCACGGCCGTTGGTACCTTGACCTACATCCCGTTTGCAAAGGACGCGGTTTCAGTCGCGGTTTCGCCAACGTCGAAAATTCCCGCACTCACCTTTGGGCGATCGGCAGTAAACACTTCATTCGGCAGTGTTACCGGCAAGGTCGAACCGACCTTGTGGGCTATCTTCACCTGCAAGGCGACGAAGGTCATTGTCCCGGATTCCGGCGATGCTTTCCTTGCGAATGACTCGTACACGGGTCCAGGTACCGCTCATGACCTTCACGTTTACATCCCTCAGTCGGGTTCGGGAACGCGATCGTTCTGGATTGGCAAGTTCAACGTAACCGAAACCAACATCACGGACAACGCCGCGAACGCGTCGTGTCTGAAAGCCGTTATTTCGGGTGGAAGCACGGGTGTCCAGGAGCACAACGGTGCCGCTGTTGGTTCTGACGACTACGCGATTATGCCTTTCTCGGTTCCTCAGTTCGTCGCTCAGAACAATGGGGTTGTCACCTCACGCATCAACGGCGCCGTTATTCGCGGCATCAACGGCGTTCCTGCGACCACCGGCACGGGCTCGAACATCGCGCTCAACCCGACCTTCACCACCGCATCGGGATCGAGCATGCTGGGTCGTTTGGTCTACCACATCGTTCCTTCACGCGAAGCTGATGACCCGACCAGCCTGATTCACGAAGTGTTCGTCGGCACCAGCTCGAAGGTTTGCCAGGCGTCGTCAACGATTTCGACTTATGGGTTTGCGCGTCTCACGGCAACCCGTGGATCGTCCGCGTGTGGTGACACCTCGGTTCGCGCCTATGCACCTTCCTCGACGACAATCACCATGGATGTCGTCAACGGCGGAGTCGGAACATCCCCATCGGTCGTTACCGGGGCTGATTATGGCGACACGATCTACTTCCGCGTGAAGTCGCTTTCAACCAACGGAAACGGCGGCGGAACTGTTCAGCTCTCCGACGGTGCCGGCAACGTATTCGACGAGTTCGAAATCGCGCCGGGAACCCCTCCGGGTAACTCGTCCTTCGCGGCCGGTTCGGACGACTACCAGTACGAGGCGGTCACGCTTGACGAATCTCTTCCTGCTGGCCCGTATGACGTTGTTGCAACCTTCATCCCCGCTCTCCCAGGTGTTGCAAGTGCAACCTTCGCGAACCTCATTTCGTTCTCGTTGGACCAGCGCGAGCTCACCGAAGCTGACGTGACGATTGCACCCGTTACCTCGACCTTCAAGGCGAAGAAAGCTGGAATCGTGGATGTGACCTATGTTGGAGACGGAATTGTCCCCACGGGTAACGTCAACGTTCTTTTGGCTGGGAAAGTAATCGGACATGCGTCCTTCAACGAACAAGAGGGAGTTGCTCACGTGGTGACCTCGAAGTTCAAAAAGGGAGTAACAAACGCCGTGTTTACGGTTCAGTATGAGGGTGATGCAACATACCTCGAGTACACGGACACATTCACCCAAACGGTCGCAAAGTAACATCTTTTGACAGACCGCAACACCTCGGTGGCCTCCGTCCTGGCAAATGTCAGGACGGGGGTCACCTCGGTGTTTTCTCGCTCCCGTCGGGCGACCGAAGGGCTTATTGATGTCGCAGTTGACAAGCTCGCGTCGTATCGGGACGAGCGCTCACCGAGCATGGACAGCGTGGTCGGCACACCGACACCGAAACAATCCCTCATCCTTTCCGGAACAACACTCACCCTGGTCGGCGTCCTTCTCACCGGATTCATCGCCGACATGGTCCTGATTTCCCCCATTCGATACGGTCGTGAACAGATCGTCCAAGCGGAACAGATCCGCTTTTCTCTCGCCAACGGCGAAGGCCCCGTCGCTCAAATGAACGCAGACGGTGATTTATACCCGCTCGGCACTCCCGTGGCCATCATGCAAATCCCTGCCCTCAATGTGACAGCGATCGTCGACGAGGGCACGACGTCTCGCGTTCTGCTTTCCGCCCCTGGGCACCGACGGGACACCCCGCTGCCCGGTCAGACGGGAGTATCCGTGATTTACGGGCGCCAGTCGCTATATGGCGGTCCCTTTGGAGGACTCGACGCTCTGCGCGCCGGAAACACCATTCGTGTGACGACCGCGCAAGGTGTCTCACTCTACAAAATCACTGGCGTTCGAACGGGCGATGCAGCGACCGCGACCGAGGAGCCCGTGACGGCACCAACAACCTCGCCGAGTGGATCCGCTGCACCCAACGCATCGCCGACCGCAACGCCCTCCACATCCGCGACGCCGTCGGCAACCCCGTCTGCAACTCCGAAGCCCAGCGGGTCGGCGACCCCCGCTCCTTCCGCGACTGACGGGGCAACGACGGGGTCTACGACTCCGACTACATCGACCTCCCCGGCCCGTCTCACGCTCGTATCGACAACGGGTCTCCCCTTCTTCCCCGATCGAATCATTCGCGTCGATGCCGATATCGTGACGACCGCGAATCCCGCACCACTTCCGATCATTTATCCTGCGTCGCTCACGCCGGCAGAGCGTCTGCTTGGCACTGATGACAGCGGGTGGCTTCCATTCCTCCTGTTGCTTGAACTCGGAGTTGTGGCTGTCGCGCTCGCGATTGTGGGGCTCCGCCGTTGGGGCCGCATTCAAACCTGGGTCGTGATGGTGCCCGTACTGTTATCGATAGGCATTGCAATTTACGAAAATGTCGTCATTTTGATGCCCAACCTTTATTAGGAAAGATAGAAACATGTCCTCAACTTTTGCAGCGTTTGACACCGACCTCAACGCCCCCGCGACGCTCACCGCGGTGGACGTCTCGTGTTGGTTCGGTGACCACAAGGTCCTCGAGAAGGTCAATCTGACGATGGAGGCGGGAAAGGTCACGGCGCTCATCGGCCCATCGGGTTGCGGCAAATCAACGTTCCTACGAACCCTGAACCGCATGCACGAGCTCGTTCCGAGTGCGTCGCTCGCTGGGGAAGTTCGACTTAATGAAGACGACATTTATGACGACGGCATCAAGATCACCGACGTTCGTCGCCAAATCGGCATGGTGTTTCAAAAGCCGAACCCGTTCCCCGCGATGAGCATCAAGGACAACGTGTTGTCGGGTCTGACCTTGACCGGGCGCAAGATTTCAAACAGCGACGCCGATGATCTGGTCGAAGAAACGTTGTCCAAGGCTGGGCTGTGGAACGAAGTGAAGGATCGTCTGCGAAACGCGGGCGGTGGACTTTCCGGTGGACAGCAACAGCGTCTCTGCATCGCCCGTTCGCTCGCAGTTCGCCCCTCTGTGCTGTTGATGGACGAGCCGTGTTCCGCGCTCGACCCCACATCGACCAGGCGCATCGAACAGACCATTCAGGAACTTTCCAACGAAGTTACCATCGTTATTGTGACGCACAACATGCAACAGGCTCAGCGCGTCTCGGATGACTGCGCGTTCTTCCTCGCCGAAGCTGGAACCCCCGGCGGAATCGTCGAAGCTGGCCCGACTGATCTGATGTTCTCGGTTCCGCGGGACCCGCGCACGCTCGATTACGTGCACGGTCGTTTCGGATAACCGCCCGCTCAGAATTATTCGAAGTGCCCGAGCGGGTGGACGGGGACGATTTCGCCCGCCGCGGGTTTCCGTCGCCCTGGCCACTCAGCGAGAAGCATCGCAGCGATCATGATGCTGCCCCCGATGATCGTGCGCAACGCGAGGACCTCTTGCCCGACCGCGACCGAGATCCCCGCGGCCCACGGCACCTCGGCGGTCAAGATGATCGCGACGCGTGAGGCGTCCATCGTCGATTGCGCCCACGTCTGAAGTAGAAATCCGACCGCGGTCGCGAGAACCGCGGTGATGAGCACGGCAATCCAGACGTCACCGTCGGGCGGTGGCACGTACCCGTCACCGTCCACGAGAGTCACGGCGACCGTGATAACCGAAACAACAACCAGTTGCACGACCGTGAGCGCATAGGTGTCCGTACCGGGACTCCAGCGCCCGAGAACGACGATGTGGAGGGCAAAAAAGATGGCGCCGATCACAATCCAGATTTCACCGACTCCGATTCCGAAGGAATTGAGCGAGATGATTCCAAGTCCCGTGAGGCCGAGACAGGCCGCGACAATGACCTTGGCGCTCAGGTGTTGGCGAAAGAGCAGCCACGCAAGAATCGGCGTCGCCACGACGTATAACCCCGTGAGAAAACCCGTGATGGCAGCGGTGGCGAAGTGCAGCCCAATTGTTTGAGCGACGTAACCGAGCGCCAAAAAGACCCCCGCGACACCGCCCGTCCACATCATGCGCGGAGTGATTTTGCGGAACACCGAGGGCCGAACCAGAACGAGAATTACAACCGCGATCACAAATCGGGTGGCGAGAAAGTCGGGAATCGGCTGGCGTTCGATCGCGGGCTTCATGAGCACGAAAGACGCTCCCCACGCCGCGGTGACAGCGAACAGCGCGAGAATAGCGAGCCCATTGGTCGATGTGCGAGGTGCCATTATCGTCGATCACCTTTTCGCCCCTTGGCCACCGAATTCACCATCGACGGAAATACCAAGCCGTGCATCGGCCAGACCAGCCACCAATACACGTGCCCGGCGAGCCCTTTTGGCGCAAACAGCGCGCGCTGCGTGATTGTCGACCCTGAACCGTCGGCCTCAACGGTGAATTCCAACCACGCCAATCCCGGATTGCGCATCTCGGCGCGAAGACGTAAAACGTGCGGCGGACGTAGGGACTCGACGCGCCAGAAATCGA
>CANGCU010000042.1 GCA_947452355.1 Microbacteriaceae bacterium
CACCGAGATGGCGTCGTTGACCCAGATTGCGATGACGGTTCTCACTGAGGCGACCGGTTGTATCGGTTTCAACATTGGGATGAATCAAGGCGAAGTAGCGGGCGCGGGAATCCACGAACATCTTCACCAACACATTGTTCCGCGCTGGAACAATGATTCCAATTTCTTCCCAATTATCGCCAAAACCAAGGCCATGCCACGGTTGCTCGGGGAGATGCGCGAATTGTTGGCAACGCACTGGCCAGCGGAGTCTTAGACTAAAACCACGCCCTCGTGGGCGCATACCAAGGAGAGATAGTCATGGCGGAAAAGACCGTCGGAACGCCCCTCGTCAAGAGCGGGCTTGCAGAAATGCTCAAGGGTGGCGTCATCATGGACGTCGTTACGGCTGATCAAGCCAAGATTGCCGAAGACGCGGGTGCGGTTGCGGTCATGGCACTCGAGCGGGTCCCCGCAGACATTCGTTCACAGGGCGGCGTCGCGCGTATGAGTGACCCCGACCTCATCGACCAGATCATCGCCTCGGTATCCATTCCTGTGATGGCAAAGGCACGAATTGGACATTTCGTGGAGGCTCAAGTTTTGCAATCGCTCGGCGTCGATTACATCGACGAGTCCGAGGTCCTCTCGCCCGCAGATTACGTCAATCACATCGACAAGTGGCCGTTCACGGTTCCCTTTGTTTGTGGTGCAACCAACCTTGGAGAGGCCCTGCGCCGCATCACGGAAGGCGCCGCCATGATTCGCTCGAAGGGCGAGGCCGGTACTGGCGACGTGTCTGAAGCCACCAAGCACATTCGTACAATCAAGGGCGAAATTGCTGCTCTTTCCGCCAAGTCGGAAGACGAGCTCTACGTCGCCGCTAAAGAATTGCAAGCCCCGATTGAGTTGGTTCGCCAGGTCGCGCGCGAGAAGCAGCTCCCCGTCGTTCTCTTTGTCGCCGGAGGCGTTGCGACTCCAGCCGATGCGGCAATGATGATGCAACTCGGCGCGGACGGTGTTTTCGTTGGCTCGGGAATCTTCAAATCGGGAAACCCGGCTGAACGGGCGAAGGCCATCGTCAAGGCAACAACTGCGTTCAACGACCCGAAGGTCGTTGCCGATGTTTCTCGTGGACTTGGCGAGGCGATGGTTGGAATCAATGTGTCCGACCTTCCCGCACCTCACCGACTCGCCGAGCGTGGCTGGTAATTCCCTGACGATTGGCGTACTCGCTCTGCAGGGCGACGTTCGTGAGCACGAGCAGGTCCTTGACGCACTGGGCGTGGCGCACCGTCAAGTTCGAAACGGCAACGACCTTGACGGCATCGATGGCTTAATCATCCCTGGCGGCGAATCCAGTGTGATTGACAAGTTGTCCCACATTTTCGAACTTCGCGAACCTCTTATCGAGGCGATCGTTGACGGACTTCCCGTCCTCGGTACCTGCGCGGGGCTCATCTTGCTCTCGGCCTCCCTCATCGGAGCGATCGACGGTCAACAAACGTTCGGCGGGTTGGACATTACGGTCGAACGTAACGCGTTCGGGGGACAGGTCGAATCCTTCGAGACCACCATCGTGATGCCACTCATCGGCGGCGAGCCGGTCAAAGCAGCGTTCATTCGCGCGCCAATCATTCGAGACACCGGGACGTCGACCGTCATTGCCGAGCTTCCGAACGGAGATGTTGTCGGTGTCCGGAACGGGAACTGTGTCGGTATCTCCTTTCATCCCGAGGTGCTAGGTGAATCGCGAGTCCACGAATGGTGGCTCGACACCGTTGTCGCGAATGCGCGGCGGTAATATTTACTCGAATCGAACTTAAGGAACACAATGTCCGGACACTCCAAATGGGCAACGACCAAGCACAAAAAAGCGGCAATTGATGCGAAGCGCGCGAAATCTTTCGCAAAACTCATCAAGAACATTGAAGTCGCGGCAAAAATGGGCGGCGCCGATTTTGCGGGAAACCCGACACTCGCTGACGCCGTGTACAAGGCGAAAAAATCAAGCGTTCCCAACGACAACATCGATCGTGCGGTTAAACGCGGTGCCGGACTGTCCGGGGAATCCGTTGATTACATGACAATCATGTACGAAGGCTACGCAGCCGGCGGGGTCGCGTTGCTGATCGAATGTCTTACCGACAACAAGAACCGCGCAGCGGCCGAGGTTCGAACAGCCATGTCTCGCAACGGCGGAACAATGGCCGACCCAGGCTCGGTTGCCTACAACTTCACTCGAAAGGGCGTCATTTCCATTACGAAGACTGCCGGTGTCTCTGAGGACGACATTCTGCTCGCGGTGCTCGATGCCGGTGCTGAAGAAGTCGTCGACCAGGGAGGCGGTTTTGAAATCATCACCGATACCGCGAACTTGGTCGCGACTCGGGTTGCACTACAGGAGGCTGGTCTCGATTACGACTCCTCGGAGGCCGAATTCGTGCCGTCACTGTCCATCGATGTGGATGCCGAAACAGCCCGAAAGGTGTTCGGTCTGATCGACGCGCTCGATGATCTCGATGACGTTCAGAATGTGTTTGCCAACTTCGCGGTGTCGGCTGACGTTCAGGCGGAACTCGACACGGACGACTAGTGACTCGTATCCTCGGGGTCGACCCCGGCCTGACTCGGTGTGGCGTTGGGGTCATTGATGCGGGGGCATCGCGGAAGGTCTCCTTCGTAGATGTGTCGGTGATTCGAAGCGCTGCCGATGCGCCACTGGAATTGCGATTGCTTACGATTCGAGACGGACTCAACGCCGTCTTGGACACGCTGAAACCCGATGTCATCGCGATTGAACGCGTTTTCGCTCAACACAATGTTCGCTCGGTCATGGGCACGGCTCAGGTTGCGGGAATCGCCCTGTTACTCGCCGCTGAACGCGGCCTTGCCGTCGCACTTCACACCCCCAGCGAAGTCAAAGCGGCGGTGACGGGTTACGGTCGCGCAGACAAGAAGCAGGTCACCAACATGGTGACCGAAATTCTCAAGTTGGACGAACCTCCTAAACCCGCCGACGCAGCGGACGCCCTAGCACTCGCAATCTGTCACGCGTGGCGGGGCGGCGAGGTCGCCGTTTCCGGAGAAACGGATGCCCAACGCGCGTGGCGAGCCGCGCTGAAGTCGACTCGCTCGTAGGCTGACATCATGCTTGCGACCGTCCGAGGGATTGTGGCGGCGTCGGGAGTCAACGATGCCGTGGTCGAAGTGGGCGGTATCGGCTTGTTGGTTACGATGCCGAGGGACCTCGCGTTGTCGTTGCGTGTCGGTTTCGACATCCACCTTCACACTGTTCTCATACCCCGCGAGGACGAATGGTTGCTGTTCGGTTTTGCGACAACCGACGACAAGGCAGTCTTCACGTTGCTTCGAGGGGTCTCTGGTGTGGGACCGCGCACGGCACTCGCGATTTTGTCCGAGATGTCGGCATCCGAGATCGCTGAGGCAGTGGAGAACGGTGACGATTCACGATTCCGCTCAGTAACGGGCATCGGCCAGAAAACTGCGTCACTCATCATTGTTTCGTTGACCGGGAAGATGCCGCAGGCGCAGAACTCGGATGTGACTGAGCTCGCGGACGCCCTCGCGGGAATGGGCTGGGCCGCGGCGGTCGCTCGTAATGTAGCGCGGGACGTCGTGAACGCACATTCCGGGTCGTCATTGGCGGAACGGCTGCGAATTGCCCTCGCGTCACTCGGAGGGAAAGCGTGACGGCAGACGACGTTGACGCCGCATTTGAGGGAACTCTTCGGCCGTCGTCATTGACCGAATTTATCGGTCAGGAAAAGGTTCGGACCCAATTGTCGGTCATGTTGTCCGCGGCGACGATGGAGGGTCGGACTCCCGACCATGTGTTGCTCGCTGGCCCTCCCGGTTTGGGAAAAACTACCCTCGCGATGATTGTCGCTCACGAATCGGGGTCCCCCCTTCGAATGTCCAGCGGGCCGACCATCACTCATACTGGCGATCTTGCGGCGGTTTTGTCGTCGCTGAGCGAAGGGGAGACCCTGTTCATCGACGAGATTCACCGTTTGCCGCGCGGTGTTGAAGAGATGTTGTACATCGCGATGGAAGACTTTCGCGTCGACATCATGGTGGGCAAAGGGCCCGGCGCTACGACCGTGCCGCTTGACATCGCCCCATTCACACTCGTCGGTGCAACGACACGTTCCGGACTCTTGCCGGCTCCACTTCGCGACCGATTCGGATACACCGCTCACCTTGAGTATTACGAAGTTCCCGAAATCGAGTCGGTGATCTCGCGCAGCGCGTCGCTCTTGGGGATCGCACTTGAGCCCTCCGCTGTCCACGAGTTAGCGCGCCGGTCGCGCGGCACCCCCCGAATTGCCAACCGTCTATTGAGACGGGTTCGTGACTATCTCGTTGTTCACTCGTCGGCCGGATCCCGCGACGCGGTCAATTCGGCACTCACGGTGTTCGATATCGACGACCATGGACTCGACCGGCTCGATCGTGCCGTCATTACGACCCTCATCGAGTCGTTCCGCGGGGGACCGGCGGGAATAACTACCCTCGCATCGGCCGTTGGTGAAGAGCGAGACACGATTGAATCGGTCGTCGAACCATACCTTGTTCGAGTGGGCCTCATCGCGAGAACTCCCCGTGGACGAGTTGCAACGCCAGCGGCGTGGGAATTGCTCGGGAAGACGCAACCGAGCGGTCTATGATGAGAACGTTGTGTTTTCCCAGTCCTGAAAGGGCGTGCTGTTCCAATGGCTTTTGATCCGTTCACTCTCATGATGATTGCCGTCTTGGCAATCATGGTGATTTTCATGATCCGCAATTCTCGGAAGCAAAAATCCGCTCGCGACGAACTCGTCTCGAAGGTAGTCAAGGGCGCCAACGTCATGACGACGTCCGGTATTTTCGGCACCATTTTGTCGATCGACGAGGACGAGAACGAGATTCTGCTTGAGTCGGCACCGGGCACGAAGCTTCGACTTCACCGCCAAGCAATCGCAAGTGTCATTGAGAAGACGCCTGCAGTAAAGGCATCTACTGCAAAGGCGTCGGCCGCAAAGGCCTCGCCGACCAAAAAGCCCACCGCTTAATTCTGCGATAGCACGTGGCTACTTCGAGTACATCCTCCCGAGCGACGCGTGCGCTTGTCTGGCTTGCCGTCATCATTCTTGGCTTCGGTGCGCTTATCGCGTCAGGCGTCTTTTTTGACAAGGCGGGATGGGTTCCGAAGTTGGCGCTTGACCTTGAAGGTGGAACGCAAATCATTCTCAGCCCGCAGATCGCTGCGGGAACAACGATTACCGAAGAAGAATTGACGCAAGCCGTCGGCATCATCCGACAGCGCGTCGATGCGACGGGCGTGAGCGAAGCGGAAGTCACGACTCAGGGCGGGACAAATATCGTTGTGTCGATTCCCGGCACACCCGACCAAGCAACGCTCGACCGAATTCGGTCGTCGGCGAAGCTCGAATTTCGAGCCGTTTTGGTGACTGACGCTACGGCGTTCGTTGACGGAGTTGCGACGGATATCTCGAAGGCACTTGCTGCCGACCCCAAGGCGGACCTCACAAAGTTGGGAACTCCGTCAACACCCGCGACATGGCCGGCGCCGAGCGCCGATCCCACCAATGGCAGCGACCTCAATTGGGTAACACCCGAGATGTATCAGACCTACCTCACCAGCACATGTGACACACTCGACGCCGCTGGGGCAAACGTCGCGGATCCGACCAAACCGTTGGTTGTGTGTTCGGACGACCAAGCATCAAAATATATTCTCGGTCCCGTCGAGGTCGATGGAACCATGGTCTCTAACGCGTCGGCAAATTACCTTTCCGGCGCAAACGGAGTTTTGACGAACGAATGGGGCGTGTATCTGACGTTCAACAGTGCCGGTCGCCAAGCCTTTTCCGATGTGACGGCGCGTCTGACTACTCTGACCGGTGCCCTCAATCAGTTCGCCATCGTTCTGGACGGCAAGGTAATCTCCGCACCACGGACGCTGGCGGCAATTCCCGATGGAAAACCCGTTATTTCCGGTTCGTTCACGGAGCTCTCCGCACGAGCTCTCGCGGACCAATTGAAGTTTGGTGCGCTTCCCATCGGCTTTGAGGTGCAATCCAGCGATACCGTGACACCGACGCTCGGTGTCGCACAACTGGAAAGTGGACTGCTGGCCGGCGCAATCGGACTTCTACTGGTCGTCGTCTACGCAATTTTCCAATATCGAGCACTTGCGTCTGTGACTATTGGTTCCCTCGGCATTGCAGCGGTGTTGACATTCGTGGTGATCTCGTATCTCTCGCAAGCGAATGGGTATCGTCTCTCACTCGCTGGCGTCGCAGGGTTAATTGTGAGCATCGGAATCACCGCTGACTCCTTCATCGTCTACTTCGAGCGTGTTCGTGACGAATTGCGTGAAGGACGAACGCTCGTATCCGCGGTCGAATCCGGCTGGAAACGCGCAATCCGCACGATTCTCGTGTCCGGCGCAGTCAATTTCCTGGCGGCGATTGTCCTGTTTGCCCTCGCAGTAGGAAACGTGCGAGGCTTCGCGTTCACCCTCGGCGTGACGACCGTCGTCGACCTCTTGATCGTTGTGCTGTTCACGCATCCAATCCTGCAATTGTTGGCGCGTACGCGGTTCTTCTCATCCGGACACCCGTGGAGCGGTCTCGATGGCAGTGCTCTCGGTGCGGTCTATCGGGGGCGCGGTGAGTTCCGGATTGACCCAACGGTGTCCAAGGGAAAGCGCGAAAAGGTTTCTCGAGAAGCGTCGAAGCGTCAGTCCATCGCTGAACGTAAGGCCGCGGAACATGGAGGCGAGCTATGAGTTCGATGACGCGCTTCGGTAATCGCCTATACACAGGCGAGACAAGTATCAATTTCATCGGTCGCCGAGTGATGTGGTACATCCTGTCCGGAACAATCATTGTGCTGTCGGTCGCCTTGACGACACTTCGTGGCGGCTTCACTTTCGGTATCGAGTTTCGTGGCGGCTCGGAATTTCAGGTTTCGAATCCTGCCTCGGTGGACACCGCAATCGCCGAAAAGACCGTCCTCGACGGCGTCGGGGTGACCGCGGCACCGAAGATTTCGATTGTCGGAGGAAGTTCGGTGCGCGTCCAAACGGACCAACTCACCACGGAACAAACGGATGCACTTCGCGCGGCACTTGCTACGGCCTACAAGGTTCCCGTTGAGAAGGTCACGTCATCGTTTATCGGAGCCTCGTGGGGCTCGGACATCACGGGTCAGGCACTCCGCGCACTGGGAATCTTCCTCGTCCTCGTGAGTATCGTCATGGCCTTGTATTTCCGAACGTGGAAAATGTCCGTCGCCGCTATCGTTGCGGTCGTTCACGATCTCGTCATTACCGCTGCGGTTTATGGCGCTCTCGGCTTGGAGGTCACTCCGGCGGCGGTTATTGGTTTGCTCACAATCCTTGGATATTCGCTCTACGACACCGTGGTTGTATTCGACAAGATTCGCGAGAACACATCGGTCGCCTATGACGAATCGAAGCGAACTTTCGCCGATTCGGTTAATCTCGCGGTCAATCAGACTCTCGTGCGTTCAATCAACACCAGCATCGTGGCCGCCCTTCCGGTGTCGTCGATTCTGTTCATCGGATCGATGTTGCTCGGTGCCGGCACACTTCGCGATATCGCGCTCAGCCTTTTCGTCGGAATCATCTGCGGTGCATATTCAACGATCTTCATTGCGGCTCCGTTGTACGCGCAACTTCGTGAAGGAGAATCGGAGTTGACGAAGCAGGGCCGTAAGGTTCGCACCGAAATCGTGCGAAACGCATCGGGAGCCGTGCGCTAACCACACTCGCCTAAACTGGGCGAAGGAGGCGCTATGACGGAAACGAGTTCTACCGGTTCAACCCTCCGTCGTGCGCTGCTTCCGCGCTTGTTTTCGCGGTCAGAAACCGGTGGGGTGCTCGAGCGGGTCCTACGGTCCCTGCGACAGACGAACCCGCGTGCCGATGTGGCAATTGTCGAGCGAGCCTACAAAATGGCCAAGGCGGCTCACGAGGGGCAGTTCCGAAAATCGGGGGAGCCCTACATCACCCACCCGCTCGCCGTCGCGGAAATACTGGTCGAACTGGGGATCGGGGCAAAGACCATCGCTGCCGCTCTGCTTCACGACACGGTTGAAGACACCGAATACACGCTGGACGCGGTGCGTCGAGATTTCGGTGACGAAATCGCGTTGCTCGTTGACGGGGTAACCAAGCTGGACAAATTGAAGTACGGCGACGATGCGCAAGCCGAAACCGTCCGCAAGATGGTTGTGTCGATGTCAAAGGACATTCGGGTCATCTTGATCAAGCTCGCCGACAGACTTCATAACGCGAGAACGTGGGGCTTCGTTGACACGGCGACGGCGGAACGCAAGGCGCGGGAAACTCTGGAAATTTATGCGCCACTCGCTCATCGACTCGGAATTCAGACCATCAAATGGGAACTCGAAGACCTGTCGTTTGCGGTACTCCACCCCAAGTTGTACGTCGAGATTGACTCACTGGTCACCGACAGGACTCCAGAGAGTGAACGATTTGTGAGTGACA
>CANGCU010000043.1 GCA_947452355.1 Microbacteriaceae bacterium
GGCGTCCGCGGGGTTCTCGGTTTCGCTCGTCTTGAGTGGAATCCCCATGGACTTCAGTTCTTCTTTGTCGCGTTCAAATTTCTTGTTGAGCGATTCCGTCACGCCTGTCTCGGCGAATTCATCGCGGTAACCGCGCACGGTGGTGAAGATGTCGGTCTTGGACATGCCGCGAACAGAGGGTAACAGCGCGAGCAAGAGGCAAAAGAGTCGCTCCTCGGCCGAAACGCTCGAATCAAATTTGTCCGTCACATCGCCACTCTAATTGGCAAAGGTGACGAAAACGCGAGATTTTCGTGAAAGCGAAATTATTTCACTCCAAGAATGTCGATGACGAAAATCATGGTCGAATCGGCCGGGATGCTCGTTGGAGATTGTCCCGCGGGGTATCCCTCGGATGGCGGAATGGCGACCACGACTCGGGAGCCAACGGTTTGGCCGATCAACGCTTTTGCGAAGCCGGGAACAACCCCGACACCGGCGTTGTCGATGAAGGACTGCGCGACGAGAGTTACGGGACGATTCTTGTCCCAGGTGCTGTCGAACACTGAGCCGCCCCAGATCACACCGAGGTAGTGCGCGACGACGGATTGGCCTTCGGCGATGACGGGACCATTGCCCTTCGTCAGGGTTTCAATCCGCAATTCGGTTGGCGCCGGTGTCTTGGGCATTGCGATTCCGGGGCGACCCTCGGGAGTGCTCGTGACGGCGGGCATGCCGTCTTGGGCGATCTGCGGCATTCCGCTTGATGAGTGGGGATAGACACCGACGACGTCGAAAACAATCACGACGGTGTCAGTCGGCGCCACGCCGTTGGTGCTCGCAGTGCCAAAGAGGTCGAGGGTCGTGCCGGCGAGAGTGAATCGGTCGCCCGCTCGATGACAGAGGAACGAGTCGCTCAACACGCTCGCCCCGGCAACGATCGGAATCCGTTGGGGCTCCGACCCGTTCTGGCCGTAGGCGGTCGACGTCAGGACGCTCTTGTCTGTGCCGAGATACGCGGTGGCCTCGAAATCAACGTAATCACCAGACCGAATGACATCACCGGTGCCGGAAATCACGGTTGCCGTGTTGGCGTCGCGGCTCACGAACGGCGTGGGGAAATCGACAATCGGAGTGTGCGCAAACGTCCCTCTCGCGCCAACGAGTTTCGCGGGACCCTCCCCGAGGGGGTTGTCACACGACGACGGTGCGGAACAGCCCGTCAGCGCCAACGCGCTCAACGCGGCAATCACAACAACGGCGGTGGGGCGAAGGTTTCGGCGCACAGGGACCTCTTTCGACACGGTCAGTCTATTCGCCGAGGCGCCGCGCGTTGTCGGCAAGAGCCTCGGCATCGCGTACCGCTCGACGCAGTCGTTTCTCGGATTGTTCACGGTCGCCAACCGCTCCCGGTGTCCACACCTCGGTATCGGAATCGTCGAACTCGGGTTTGGTTCGCCGCTGCGGTCGAGGCGGAATCACTCCGGGCGACAAACGCCGGCTCGTCACGAGGAATCCAGTGTGAGCGACCATTCGGTGGTCGGGTCGAACTGCGAGTCCTTCAACGTGCCAGCTGCGAACGAGCGTCTCGAACGACTCGGTTCGCGTGAAGCCGCCATGATGTCTAATCGCTTCGACGAGCCGAGACATTTGCGTGACGGTTGCGACGTAACAGACGACGACACCACCCGGTGCGAGTGCCTCGGCCACAGCGTCAACGCACTCCCATGGCGCGAGCATGTCGAGAACGACTCGGTCGACCTCGCCTGATTTGAACGTCGACGGAAGCGCCTCGACGAGATCTCCGACGATGATTCGATGATTCGTTGGCGGTTCGCCGAAATAGCCTTCAATGTTCGCCGCGGCGATCTCGGCGAATTCGTCGCGACGCTCGAACGACGTCAGGGAACCGTGCTCGCCAATCGCCTGCAGGAGGGACAGGCTCAGGGCACCACTGCCGACTCCCGCTTCGACGACGACAGCGCCAGGAAAGATGTCACCGAACGTGACGATGTGGGCGGCATCCTTCGGATACACAATCGCGGCGCCGCGCGGCATCGACATCGCGAAGTCGCTGAGCAACGGGCGAAACGCGAGGTATTCGGTTCCGTGCGAATTGGCGACAACGGACCCATCCGTCAGACCAATCATCACCTCGTGTTTGAGGACGCCGCGATGCGAATGCAACTCGCCACCTTCGACCAAGGACACGGTGTGGTGTCGTCCCTTTTCGTCGGTGAGTTGAACGCGGTCACCCCACTGGAAGACACCGCGACGCGGTCGCTTCACGAGTGCGCTCCGGCGAAGACCTCGCGAATGTCCGAGACATCACGACCGACGATGGTGTGCCACGTCGTGTACTTCGAGCTATCGGGAATGGCGATGTGCAGCGGCACGGCGATCGTCACGGCCCCCGCCGAGACAGCGCTTTCGTTCCCGGGGATTGAATCTTCGAGTGCGACGCAGAGCCGCGGGTCAGCACCGACCGCCGCGGCACCCATGAGGTAGGGCTCAGGGTGAGGTTTGGGATGAGTGACGTCTTCGCCCGAAATCACCGCAGCGAAAAGCCCTACGTGGTTCGCGATGAAGTGTGCGGTGGATCGATACGACATCGTCACAATCACCTGCGGAATACCCGCCGCATGGATGCTGTCGATCAGTTCGAGCGCACCCTCACGCCAAGGGACTTGGTCGGAAATCATCGCATCGACCTCGTCCACCATGCGTTGAACGATGGCCTCAACGGGAAGGGTCACGCCACGACGCTGCATTTCGGTCGCGGCGAAGGTCAAACCGCTTCCCACGAGTGCCAATCCGTCGGCCTCTGTCCAGGTTCCGCCGAATTCCTCGACCATGCGCTGTTCGGACAACAACCAGTAGGGCTCGGAGTCGATAATCGTCCCGTCAAGGTCCCACAACACGGCCTGGGGATTCGTCGCACTCACGTCGTTGAGTCTAGACGCGTCTATTGTTGGACTCGTGCAGAAAGTTCGTCGATGACCGTGTTCTCCGTGAAATCGGGTCGCCCCCTGATCGTTGCGTTTGAGGGATGGAACGACGCGGGTGATGCCGCCACGAGCGCCGTTCGCGCGGTCATCGAGCGGTACAACCTCGATGCGACCTTTTCAATTGACACCGAAGTCTTTTATGACTACCAACAGGTCCGTCCGACCATCGAATTCATTCCCGACGAGGGCCGCCGCATCAACTGGCCGACGGCAAGCTTTTTTGCTCCGACGGACATCAGCACCAACGTTCACGCACTGATGGGAACGGAACCGTCCAGGTCGTGGCCAACGTTCGCCGCGACGTTTCTCGATGAAGCGCTTGCCGCCGACATCACCGGAGTCATCGTATTGGGGGCTGCGCTCGCCGAGGTTCCCCACACGCGGCCCATCGAGGTTGGTCGAACGAGTGACAACGCCCAGGTGCGTGAACAGTTCGACTGCGAGCGTTCCCAGTACGAGGGTCACATCGGCATCACGACGGTCGTCGCGCAGTTTGCCGAACAGGTCGGAATCCCGACGCTCTCGCTGTGGGCGGGAGTCCCCCACTATGCGCTGCACTCACCGTCCCCGAAAGTGACCTACGCACTGTTGGCCGAGCTCAATGAAATCGCCGAACTCGACATCGACCTCACGGAATTTGAGGCGCAGGCGAAGGAATGGGAAGAAACCGTCGATGAGATCGCCGAGGGCGACGAGGACATGACGGACTACATTCAACGCCTCGAGGAAGAACGGGACAACACGACGGGTCCGCTCGCCTCCGGTGATGCGATCGCCGCCGAATTCGAAGAGTTCCTGCGGTCGAACGACGACGGTTCCCAGAACCCCTAGGGCTGGATGTACCCGATCGCGAGGAGGACGAGAACCGTCCCTCCCAGGAGGATGCGGTAGATCACGAACGGCAAGAAGCTGTGCTTCTTGAGGTAGTTCATGAGGAACGCGATGACAGCGAGCCCGACGACGAACGCCACCGCGGTTGCCGCACCGATTTCGTACCAGGTGAAGGGAATGGCCGGAATGGCGCCCTCGCCCGTGATTTGGTCTTTGATGGCGCTGTACGTCTCGTACAAACCGCTGGCCAAGACCGCGGGAATCGCAAGCAGGAATGCGAACCGAGCCGATGCCGCTCGGTTGTAGCCGAGCGCTCGTGCCATCGAAATCGTTGCACCAGAGCGCGAGACGCCCGGGATCAAGGCGAAGGTCTGCGCGAGTCCGATCGCCACACCGTGGGGCAGATTCATGTCGGCCAAAACCCGATCGGTTCGAGCCGCACGGTCAGCGAGCCACAGAATGATGCCGAAGACGACGAGCACCGTACCGATCAGCCAGAGCGAGCGAAATGTCTCTCTGATGGTGTCCTGAAAAAGAAAACCGATTGCCGCAATTGGAATCGTGCCGCCGATGATGTACCAGCCGAGGCGCGCTTTCACCCGTTGTTCGGGGGTCAAGTACTTTCCTGCGCGACGGTTGCGTGAAAACGTCGCGAGAAACCAGGAATGGATGATGCTCGCGATGTCTTTACGGAAATACAACAAGACCGCCAGTTCCGTCCCGATCTGGGTGATGGCGGTGAATGATGCACCGGGGTCTTCGGCGCCCGGCAGGAAAAGGCCCGCGATACGCAAATGTGCGCTCGACGAAATGGGCAAAAACTCGGTGAGTCCCTGAACGAGTCCGAGAATCAGTGCGGGAACGATATTCACGTAGTCCAGGGGTGTCATAACCCCATTGTTCTAGTAATCCAGCAGGAAATCGGTCAGGACGCGGTGACCAAAATCGAGCGCGTCGAGCGGCACCCGTTCGTCCACTCCGTGAAACAACGCGGGGAAATTGAGGTCCGCCGGCAGTCGCAACGGCGCAAACCCATACCCGGCGATACCGAGGAGCGCCATGGCCTTGTTGTCCGTCCCTCCTGACAGCAAATACGGCAGCATGACCGCATCAGAATCCTGCGCGCGCAAGGCTTTCGCCATCGCGTCCACGATCGGTGCATCAAAACTGTTCTCCAGCCCAATGTCCTGTGTCGCGATCGACACCTCGATGTCGGGACCGATGATGTCCCGCACGCGCGCCAACACCGAATCTTCCGTTCCCGGAAGAGGGCGAATGTCGATGGCGGCGCTCGCCGAATCGGGAATCACGTTGTGTTTGTAGCCCGCGGACAGTTGCGTCGGGTTCGAGGTGGCGGAAAGCGAGGGTTCGAGGAATCCGGCGGCTAGCCCCGTCGCGCGAATGATTTCCCGAGGGTCACCCGTGGGGTCAAACCCAAGGATGTCGGCGACCGCCGCGACCAGCGCGGTCGTGGTGCGCGTCATCTCGACGGGCCACTGCTCGCGACCCAGTTTCACGACGGCCTCGGCAAGTTTCGTCACCGCGTTGTTCGGGACGACGCGTGAGCCGTGCGCAGCAGTTCCGCGCGCGGTGAGGGTCGCCCAAATGAGTGCCTTCTCTCCCGTTTGCAACAGGTATGCGCGGCGCTCGCCGATGGTGACCGAGTAGCCGCCTACCTCGCTGATTGCCTCGGTTGCACCCGCGAACAGTTCGGGGTGCTGGGTGACGACGTGATGCGAACCGTATTTTCCGCCGTTCTCTTCGTCGGCGAAGAACGCGACGATGAGGTCGCGATGGGGCTTCTGACCGGTGTCCCGCAATTCGCGGAGGGCCGTGAGGATCATCGCGTCCATGTCCTTCATGTCGACCGCACCGCGGCCCCACAGCATTGCGTCGCGGATTTCGCCCGCGAACGGGTCGACACTCCAGTTGTCGGGGTCGACCGGGACGACATCGAGGTGACCGTGAACGACGAGCGCGGGCAATTCGGGGTTTCGACCTGCGACGCGGGTGATGACCGACGTGCGCCCCGGCTCGGAGTCAATGTAGGTGACGGTCAATCCGAGGGATTCGAGGTAATCGCCGACATAGTGGGCGGCTTCGGTCTCGCTGTTCGCGACGCCGTTCCCCCAGTTCGAGGTGTCGAACCGGATGAGGTCGCGGGCGATGCGTGCTGTCTCGGATAGTTCGGGGTGTCGGTCGCTCACGCCTCCACCGTAGCGTTTTTGTCGAACAACGAATGCTGGTATGGTGGTGTCTCGTTGCAGCAATGCGACTCGCGCGCGGGTGGCGGAATGGCAGACGCGCTAGCTTGAGGTGCTAGTGCCCTTATGGGCGTGGGGGTTCAAGTCCCCCTTCGCGCACGCGATGGCCCCGGATCGGAAACGGTCCGGGGTCTTTTTTGTGCTCGTTTGATTAATGTCAGCGGCACGAGGTACATTCGAACATATGTTCGAAGTAGCCGCACTGCGCGACAAGATTCGCGAGATGGAGGGGACGAAAGTCGTCCCCCGTCTTCCCGTGCACGCTGCGCTCGCCCCGCTCATTGGCGGTGGGCTGGTGCCGGGCGGTGTCTATTCGGTGTCCCCGTCACTGAGCCTGGCGTTGGGTTTGGCCGTCGAATCGGTGCGGGAATCGGGGTGGTGTGCCGCGATCGGATTCCCCCACCTCGGAATCGAAGCGGTCCGTGACAGCGGTGTTTCCCTCGAGAGGTTCGTATCGATTCCGAACCCAAAGGAACACTGGGCCACCGTCGTCGGGGCCGTCTGTGACGGCTTCAGCGTCGTTCTCGCGCGTTCCCCGCACGGATTGTCCCCCACGAGCGCCGCGCGCGTCACGGCCCTCGCACACCGCACCGGTGCGGTTCTCGTCGTTCTGGGTGATTGGCCCGGCGCGACCGCCCGCATCGAGGTGACATCGGTGGTGAACCACGGCGTCGGCGACGGTCACGGTGTGTTGTCGTCGCGCGATATTCATCTGCGGGCGTCCGTTCGTGGGATCGTCAAGACGGGGATTTTGCCGTGGCCGCTCGACCGCGAGGCCGATTCGGTTGCCCCCGTGCGCCGATTGCGAGTCGTCTCGTGACCCGGGTTCTCGTCGTCGACATTCCGGGGTGGTCCGGCCGATTCGAGGACGAAGCCGCCGCGGTGCGCCACTTCGATCCCGTCATCGTGTCCGTCGAAAACACGGTTCCCCTCGTGCGCGTGCTTCAACCGGGGCGCATCGCGATGGGAGCGCGCGGACCGGCGCGGTACTACCGGGGTGAGGAATCCGCCGCGGAAGCACTGCGCGCCGTTCACCCCGATGCTCGAATCGGCATCGCCGACGGGTTGTTCACCGCCGTTACCGCCGCGACCCGCGCCAACCCGGTGTGCATCGTGCCGGCTGCTCGCGCGGACGAATTTCTTGCGCCATTGTCCGTCGCACGTGTCGGCGACCCCGATCTCGTCGATTTGTTACAACGACTCGGCATCACGACGCTCGGCGCGTTCGCGGCTCTGGATGCGGGGGCGGTGCGCGACCGATTCGGGGTCGCCGGTGAACTGTTACACAGATCGGCGGCCGGACGCGACGACTCCCCCGTCATCCCCCGCGACGTGCCCGTCGACTTTGCTCGCGCCATCGACTGCGAACCCGCGATTGTGCGCGCCGACGAACTCGCGTTCACCGTCCGTGCGGTGGCCGACGAATTCATTGACACCCTCGCTCGGGCGCGATTCGTCTGCACCGCGGTGTGGGTGACGCTCACGACGGAACGTGGTGACAGTCACGAACGGTGTTGGGCGCACCCGCGATCGTTCACCGCGGCCGACGTCGTCGACAGGGTTCGCTGGCAACTCGATTCGATTGCCCGATTCACGACCGACACGAGCACGGAGGGCTTTGCGGGCGACGGCATTGTGCGAGTCGTTATCGCCCCCGACCAACTCGCCAGCATCAGCCGCTACGAACCCGCACTGTGGGGCGAACCCGCCGGCGACCGAATCCACTCGGTGCTGTCCCGCGTCCAGAGCATCCTCGGGCACGAGGGCGTCCTCACCGCGACCGTCACGGGCGGGCGAACCCTCGCCGACCGCGAAGTCCTCAGCCCGTGGGGTGACAAGCCCGTCATCGAACGACGAGCCACCGAACCGTGGCCTGGGCACCTCGCGGCACTCTTACCGACAACCGTGTACCTCGAACGTCCCGTTGTTGTGTTGCGCGGGCGGGACATCATCGTGCCCGCCGAAGTCCTGCGTGAACCACCGCGCGTTGTCGAATTCGACGGACGAACCCGCGACATCGTCGAATGGAGCGGGCCGTGGCCCATCGCCGAGCGTTGGTGGTTGGGTAGTGTGCTGCGCTATCGACTGCAAGTGATCGATTCGCGTGGGGCGGCGTGGGTGCTGTTGTCCGACGGTGACGAGTGGCGCATCGAAGCGCGGTACGACTGATGTCGGAATACGCCGAACTGCACGCCCACAGCGCATTCAGCTTCCTCGACGGAGTCTCGCCACCCGAACGACTCGTCACCGAGGCGGTCCGGTTGGGATTGTCGGGACTCGCCCTCACCGACCACGACGGGTTCCACGGTGCCGCCCGATTCGCCGAAGCGGCCGAGGGTACGGGACTTCCGACAATTTTTGGCTCGGAACTCACCCTGCGGGGCGACACC
>CANGCU010000044.1 GCA_947452355.1 Microbacteriaceae bacterium
GAATCGGTTGGTGGTCAAATTCTTGCGGTTGAAGCCACGGTCAAAGCAGCACTCAAGACGTACACTCGCGACAAACGAACGCTGCTGCGCGATATCGATTTGTTCAATGCTCACGCGAAAATCCCTGGATATTTTCCCTCGTCGTCGGGTTTCACCCGCGAGCGCAATGGGATAAAAGCGCGGCAATCTGATTTGGAAACATCACGCCTCGCGCTCAATGAGCTCATCGGCCGCTACAACGCGTTGGTCGAACAGATGGCGGTCCTCAACGCCCAAGCAACGAGACTGAACACGGCGTTGGGTATCGATGCGAGTGCGATGACCGCGGTTCCCGCGACTCCCTAGGCCGTGACGGGGAACAATTTGGCGATGAAGTTAAATTCACTCTTCGACGGGAACCACGAAATCGCCGCGTCAGCGTTTTGTCGAACCTGAGCCGGTGTGGTCGCCCCCGCAATGACGCACGACATTCCCGGAACCGAAAGTAACCACCCGATGGTCGCTTCCAACATCGTGATGCGCTGTTGGTCGCAGAACTTGGCAAATTTGTCTAGTGAATCCCATGGAGCGTCTGCGTGTAGTTGCTGACGGATGCGCATGATGCGCGATTCGGATGGTCCGCCGTCGCGTGTGAACTTTCCGGTGAGCAGTCCGTTGTAGAGCGGAAACCAGGGAAGAAATCCTAAGCCCAGATCTTTAGCCGCCGGGATGATGTCCTTTTCTGCGCCACGCGCAAGCAGGTTGTATTCGTTCTGTGCGGACTCGAACGTGCGCAGCCCGAGTCGCTTCGCAATCGACCGGGCGCGACGGGCCTCTTCGCCACTGTAATTGCTGTGGCCAATGTGCCGCACCTTGCCCTCATCGATCAACTCGTTGAGCGCCTCCAGGGTCTCCTCAATGGGAACTCGCGGATCGGGGGTGTGGTGCTGATACAAATCGAGGTAATCGGTTTGAAGTCGCTCGAGCGATTGATCGATGGCCGCACGAATATAGGCGCGCGATCCACCCGAGCCGAGGTGCGACAGCGGACTGTCGTATTCGGTATGCCCAAACTTTGACGCAAGGATCATTCGTGAACGTTCACGCGCGACAACGGGCCCCATCAGCCGTTCGGACAGTCCGAATTCGGCACCATAGATATCGGCGGTGTCAAAGAAATTCATACCCGACTCGATCGCGGCGAGCATGACTTCCGAGGTGCCCTCGGCGGTGAACGTCGGTGTGTCCGGTCGGCCAAAATTGTTGCAGCCAAGACCAACGGCAGAAATAATGAGGCCCGAATTTCCGAGATAACGGAACGGAATGTCCTGCAAAATTGGTCCTCCACATGTTGATCAGACGAAGGATTACTAACACTATATAGATTTTTTGCCCGTATGCCCACTAAGCCACTATTCTTCAGGAATGAACGAATTTGATGCGATTATGCGAGTGAACAGCCCGATTGGGCGACTCGAAATAACGGCGCTAAATGACCGAATCGTTGGGCTCGAGATTGAACGAGCAGGTCGCCTCTCCCATGAATCAACCCCGGAAAAAGGTTCCGCGGTGCTCAAGCGGGCTACACAACAGCTCGCCGAATACTTCGCGGGAAAGCGCCGTGCATTTGACCTCCCCCTTTCCATGTCCGGCACCGATTTCCAGACGTCGGTGTGGAACGCTCTGCTGGAAATTCCCTTCGGCACTGTCCATTCGTATGGCGAGGTCGGTATGACCACGGGACGGGCGACCGCCGGGCGAGCGGTCGGTGGCGCGGTGGGTGCTAACCCGATCCCCATCATAGTTCCCTGTCATCGGGTTCTCGCGAGTGACGGACGAATCACCGGTTATTCCGGGGGAAACGGTATCCCCACCAAGGTATGGCTCTTGGAACACGAGGGGATCGCCCACCGATGACCGCACTTCGGGTCGGCTCGGACGGAATCGGCCGGTGTTGGTGGTGCGGTGACGACCCGCTCTACGTGAAGTATCACGACACCGAATGGGGAGTCCCCGTTCACGGTGATCGCGAAATGTTCGAACGGCTCGTGCTCGAGGCATTCCAGTCCGGGTTGTCGTGGATCACGATTCTGCGTCGACGCGATGGCTTTCGCGCCGCGTTCGCCAACTTTGACCCGCACGTCATCGCAGGTTTTGGTCCCGCGGACAGGGCACGTTTGATGAACGACACGGGCATCATTCGGAACGCCGCCAAAATCGACGCGACGATTCACAACGCCGCGCTCGTCGCAAACATGATCGACACCGAGCCCGGAGCGTTAGACGCCCTCGTCTGGTCGCACGCCCCGGCGGGTCGTCAGAAGCCGATTCGCGACCGCGACGACGTGCCCGCGGTGACGCCCGAATCCGTCGCTCTCGCCAAGGCTCTCAAGAAGCGTGGATTCAAGTTCGTCGGGCCAACAACCGCCTATGCGCACATGCAAGCTGTAGGTGTGGTCAATGATCACGTTGACGGTTGCGCGTTCAGGAATTAGCGTCTTCACGCCAACCTTGCCACCTTCACGACACGCCGATGTGACGTCGTGGTGGGTTGCTTAAACCGTTTCAGTTGTGCTAACTTTTAAGCGCTGAACTGATTTCAGTTCAGCCTATTTGAAAGGAATCCCCCGTGGAACAACAATCTGTACGCCGCCGTGACTTGCGGGTGGCACCGGAAAAGAAGAAGCGCAAGGTACTCGTGCCGTTCCTTGCCGGACTTGGCGTCGCTGCCCTCGTTCCCGTGATCGGCTCGACGCTCGCCGCGAACATTTCGCTTGGCAACAGCGCAATCGAATTTGGACAAGGCCAGATCAGCACGACGACGTGTGATGGTTCCATCACGGTTACCCCCTCGTCGTCGTGGAATGGCGAAGCGTTCAACGTCGACACGGTCACATTGTCCGGCATCGCCGACGCTTGTGACGGAAAGACAATCACGCTTTCGGCAACGCTTGCCGGCGCTCCCTTCGAGTTCACACCTTTCGTTTACGACAACACGGGCCAGCCCGCGGACAACGGAACATACACCTTCGAAAGCGTCTCCGGACTTGCATCTGCTGACGTCACCGGCTTCATCCTCGAATCCAGCGACTCATAGGCTCGATAACACCGCGTGCCACCCCTCACGGTGTGGCACGCGGTGTTCCATACGAAAGCACAATCATGACATGGTCACGAATCGGCACAGGTCTGTTAGTTCTGGTCGTTCTCGCACTGTGTGTCAACTGGGCGACGGACAGTTTCCGAATCACTAACGTCCTGACGAATTCGATGTCGCCCACGATTGTCGCGGGAGACTTTGTCGTAACCCAGAATGACTCCCTTCGAAACCCCGCCGTCGGGGACATTGTGATGTACGACGCCAAACGCCTCGACGGTCAAATCGTCGCTCGGTTCACCCACCGAATAATCGCAAAGGCATCCGATGGGTGGATTGTCCAAGGAGACGCCAACCCCGATCCCGACGTCCAACACCCCACTGCCGAGGACATCGATGGAATCGTCATCGGCAGGATTCCCGGCATCGGCTCAATTCAGTCGTCAATGTATATCTATGGACTCATCGCGGGTGCTGTGGTGTTTGCTGGCGCGTTCTTCGTCATCAATCGGCGGCAATAGTGGCGTTCTCCGATCGTCTCGCGTCATCGTCCCTTCGCGACACCAACGATGTCCTGGATGCCTATTCGGAAACTGTGGTTGACCGCCCCCGCAGACGAACAGTCCGGGCGATTATTGGCATCGTCATCCTGTTGCTCATTGTTTTCCTCGGTCCCCTCGCCGTCAAGAAAGCCGTCATGTGGGCGATTTCGGACGCCAACCTGTCGGGCGAGGCCGGCGCAACTGGTTCACAGGGCATTCCTGGAAATTCGGGTGTTGCGGGGAAACCCGGAGCACAGGGTGTCCCCGGTGTGCCGGGTGCGAATGGTAGCGATGGTGCGACCGGCCAAACCGGCGCTACGGGAGCCACCGGAGAGCAGGAAGTTCCAGGCGAGCAGGGTGCAACCGGTGCACAAGGACCCGCCGGCGAAACAACGCCAATTTCCATCGGACAAGGTTCGGGGCAAATCGCGAGTTGCGACGACGACATCTCGCCATCACTTCGGTCTCGATGGGATGGAAGTCACTTGATGCTCAAATCAATCACATTCCGAAACGTCAATTCAGCGTGTAGTGGCCAGAATCTGACTGTATACCTCATCGATTACGGCAACATCCTGATCGATTCATTTTCACTGGATGCGGTCGCCGTGTCCGACGGGCGCATCGCGATGTCACGGTCTGATTTCGGAGGATTCGATGACGTTCGATCCGCTGACATTCATCAAATAGTCATCGAGATGGCGGAATAGCCCACCGCCCTATCCCCTAGCCGACCAGCAGTTGAAGGCGCTGCACGAAGGTGAGTTCAAGGGGCGCGATTTCCATTTCGCTTCGTGTGCCGCCCGAACAGGAATTATTGCCACCATTCGACGTGTTCGACACGTTGACCGAGAAAATGCGTGACGCTGTTCCGGGAACCAGAGGCGCACCCGAGGTGGCGCCGCTGAGTTGAATCTGGTTGACGACGCTCTGCACTGCGGTCCGCGCTCCGCGCCAGGAGAATCCGCGAGCACGTGTTTCACGAGTGACGCCAGCCGCGGTTGGTGACGATATGGTGGCAGCATTACCGTAGCCATCGCCGACCTGTTCGGTAATACACAACAAGACATTTGCCGAGTCACCGAGTGGGAAATTGGGAAGAGTCAGCGTCGTGGCTCGTGGGTCGATCGGCAATCGGATAGGGGTGATTTGATTCGGGTCCTCGACCGTGACCAACAGGTAACTTTCCGATGTCGATCCATTGCTCGCGGTAATCCGATAGTTGACGGGATACGTCCCGCCGATCAGGGAACTGCCGGAGGGAACTGAGACCCGAATCTGCGATGAGTTCACGACACTGGCCGTCATGTTGCCGCTCGTCGGATTTGCCGTTGGAGTCGTGAGAACCGTCAGCGTAGCGCCAGTGCCGGAAAACGAAATCGGTGCGGTCAATACGGTGGTGTTGAGCGCGACTCCGTTTGCTTGAATGATGGCGGTCGCGGGACAGGCGACCGGCGAAGACAATGTTTGGTTCGACGAATTGGGACATCGAGGATCGACAGTCCGATAGCGCAGAATAACTGTTCCGCTTCCTCCTGCACCGCCTCGGATGTCTTCCGGGTCGGTCCCGCCACCTCCGCCTCCGAATCCCGCTGTGCCCGCAGTGCCAATTGCCGCTTGCCACTGAGCTAATGTCACTGAGTTTGCCAACGCAGCGGTGCTGTAATTCGTGTAGAGCGCGCTGTACGACGAGCCTTTACCCGCGGTTGAACAACCGGCGGTTCCACCGCCTCCCGTCACTACTCTCGCGGTGTTGCTGTTTACGCCACCTCCGCCACCGCAGGCAAAAGCGGTCCACGTTCCCGTGATGTCGGATTCGATGCCCGCACCACCATTCCCACCACCGTGATAACTCGTTGTGCAGTTCTCGGCGTTACAGCCAGCCGAAAGTGTGTGCGTATTGCCACCTGCACCACCGGCACCACCGCCACCTCCGCCAGCACTGAACGAACCGGCAAGTGAGGCTCCACCCGAATTACCGAAGGATTGTGCCCCGACGGCCGTCGTGCTTGACGCAGCGGTCACCGAATTTTGATTGCGGTCGTAGCTTGCGCCACCTGAGGACCCTCCGGCCAGTCCACTTCCGCTTTGAACGAGTGAGTGACCACCCGCCCCGCCACCGGTCGCGCGGATACTTCCGAAAACCGAATCGTTCCCGCTCGTCGGCGCGGTGGTGTGCGCAGTTCCGGCGGAACCAGAGTAACGGCCCGCTCCGCCCGCGCCACCTGATCCGCCTGACCCAACCGTCACCGCGATGTCATCACCCGGTGTCACGGACAGCGGTGTCGAAGATGAATAGGTGGTCGCGCCGATTCGGGAACGCCACGATGTTGCGAATCCGCCTGCACCACCACCACCCGATGCCCCACCGCCGCCACCGGCGACGACAACGTAGTCGACCGAGTACACGTTCGCGGGAACTGCCCATGTGCACGACCCGTTACTGGATGCCGGAGCGGTGAAGGTCACGACTACCACCGGGGACTGAGAACTGTCAGTTGCCACGGAACCGCTCGAGCACACCGTGCTGGCGTCGGCGTTATTCAGTGGAACGGGTTCGAGTGACAGACCGATCGTTGCGCCCAGAATCGCGAACGCCACCGTGAACAACGGCAAAGACTGTCGTGTTCGAGACTCTCGGGGCATGGCACAATTCTACCTGAAACGGTTTCAGCCCACTGGGGATGGCACTCGCACCCTAAATTCGGAACTGGATGGTGCAATTGTTCGCGGACAGCACGAGCCCGCGTGAAAGAGCCCATTCCACTAACGATTCGGGTTCACTGAGTCGTGGTGAGTCTGCGACAAGAGCTGCGACGAGGCGACCCTTGTGAATCTTGTTGAAGTGGTTCAATGCCTTGCCTCCGTTCGCCGAGACGACGTCGAGATTGCAGTGCCGGACTCCCGCCGGCATCGGGGCAAGGTCTCGATACCCAGCCGACCGTGCATCGAGCACCCAATCCCCCGCTGCCATGTCGATCACGGCGTCCGACAGTCCTCTGCCCCAATGTGCACTGAGCGATACCCCGCCGAGCCGAGTGTCGTGGGACAGTCGGTAGGTCGGAATTTCGTCACCAGACGAGATGATTCCGAACAGCGCAGAGTGAATGAAGACGTGCTCGGCCGCCCACGTGCGCTGACCCGCCGTCCAGTTCGCTACGTCCGTTGCCGAATACAGCACGCCGGTGTACCGTTCGATTGCAGGCATCACCGGTGCGTCCGAGAAGACGTTGTTGCCAAGTTCGTCGACGGATTTCGGCCCCAGTTTGAGGACCCGCGCGGCTTCGGCCGGATTGTCCCGACACAACTTTTCGAGCGCAACCTGCAGATCCGCCCGCACGACGTCCTGAACCGGAAACGACAGGTTCAGGGGACCTGAGCGAGGCACCCCACCCCGGAGTTTCGTTTCCGACGGTGGAAGCAGAATTCGCACTTAGGCGACCAGTTCCGCCTGGCTGGCGACAACCATCACCGTGTTGTTTTCGACCGAGAGAAACCCGCGGTCGGCCTTTGCGAGGATGATGCCGTTCGCCGTATGAATCCGAACGTCACCCTCGGCGAGAACGCCGAGGAAAGGTTCGTGTCCGGGCAAAACGCCCAGTTCGCCGTCGACGGTGCGGGCGACGAGCATCGTCGCTTCGCCCGCCCAGACCTCACGGTCTGCGGCGACGACATGAACCTCGAGAGCGGCCATGTTTAGCCGTTCTCCTTCTGGATTTGCGCCCACTTCTCTTCGACATCGGTGATGGCACCGACGTTGAAGAATGCCTGCTCGGCAACGTGGTCGAACTCACCCTTGGCGATTGCGTCAAACGATTCGATGGTGTCCTTGAGCGGCACGGTCGAACCCTCAACACCCGTGAACTTCTTGGCCATGTAGGTGTTCTGCGACAGGAACTGCTGGATGCGACGTGCGCGCGAGACGGTGATCTTGTCCTCTTCCGACAGCTCGTCAACACCGAGAATCGCGATGATTTCTTGGAGTTCCTTGTTCTTCTGAAGGATCTGCTTCACGGTCGTCGCGACGCGGTAGTGGTCGGCACCGATGTAGCGGGGGTCGAGGATACGGCTCGTCGAGGTGAGCGGATCCACGGCGGGGTATAGACCCTTCGACGCAATTTCACGCGAAAGTTCCGTCGTTGCGTCGAGGTGGGCGAACGTCGTCGCGGGTGCCGGGTCGGTGTAGTCGTCCGCGGGCACATAGATGGCCTGCAGCGACGTAATCGAGTGACCGCGGGTTGATGTGATGCGCTCCTGGAGGATACCCATTTCGTCAGCGAGGTTCGGCTGGTATCCCACCGCAGAGGGCATACGTCCGAGAAGAGTCGAGACCTCGGAACCCGCCTGGGTGAAACGGAAGATGTTGTCGATGAACAAGAGAACGTCCTGCTTCTGCACGTCACGGAAGTATTCCGCCATCGTCAGTGCCGACAGTGCAACACGAAGACGCGTTCCCGGCGGCTCGTCCATCTGGCCGAACACGAGGGCAGTCTTGTCGAACACGCCCGCTTCTTCCATTTCGTGGATGAGGTCGTTACCCTCACGAGTGCGCTCACCGACACCGGCGAACACCGAAACTCCACCGTGGTCCTGGGCAACGCGCTGAATCATTTCCTGGATAAGAACGGTCTTGCCAACACCAGCACCACCGAACAAACCGATTTTTCCACCCTGGACGTAGGGGGTCAGAAGGTCGATGACCTTGATGCCGGTTTCGAAGAGTTGTGTCTTGGACTCGAGCTGGTCGA
>CANGCU010000045.1 GCA_947452355.1 Microbacteriaceae bacterium
CGGTTTGATCCGTTTGGTAACCCATTGACGGCCCCGGTTGATGTGTTGCCGGGGGATGTGGAGAAGGGGTGGGGTGCCGGTGCTGGTGTGTTGACGGACGTGACCGCACCGTTGGGGTTGGTGGACATGGGTGCCCGCGTGTATTCGAGTGTGTTGGGCCGGTTTGTGCAGGTGGATCCGGTTCCGGGTGGTGGGGAGAATGCGTATTCGTATCCGTCGGATCCGGTGAACGGGAACGATTACAGCGGTGAGATGACGGTGGATAGATTCGAGCATCTAATGGGTGGTGCGTCTGATGACGCTCGAAAGCAGGCAATTCAGGATGAATTCAGGGCGGAACAAGGATACGGAGTTCACAACAACAGAGCGAACTGCGGCGCGGCAAGTGATTTTCGCAACGGTCTCGACCAGACGGCGTTTTATTTAGGAATCGGGTCTCTTGTGCTCTTGGGAGTAGCGTGTTTTCCAGCCGTTGCTGCCGCAGGTACTGTTGCTGGAATTGTCGTAGCAATTGGCGTTGGACTTGGTCTAGGAAGCACAACTTTTTCATGTCTAAGTAATTTTGACAGTTTCGACTGCCAAGGCGGCTTACTGACTTCTGGGGTCGGAGGGATTGCTGGCACCGCATCCAAAGTCGCGCGAAAGGCGACTATTTGGGCGGGTGTTATCAATGGAGTGGATAAAACATCCAACGTTTATGGGAATTCGATACAAGCGGTCACCACATTTCGAGACGTCTGGTGCAATCGATGATTAGCTATCGGATGCGGCTGTGGATATTCGGGCCAGTCTTGTTGCTGGGAGTAATTAGGCTAATCTTCCAAGCGGATCGCCTAATGAACTCAAAAATGACTCTCAGTTCGTGGTTCGAACCACCTGCCTTAATCGGTCTAATCACAGTTCTCCTCGCGTTCGCATTCGTTGGATGGCTCCTTTTTCGACTTTTTTTGGTTAAGAAGGAAAATGTTGCACGATATGGCGTATTTCTTCGAACAAAGCAACGATTCACGCTTGCGGCGGAGATGAGTTTCCTCGTGAATCTCAAAACCATAGACGGTTTGCTGAGTCAACATTCAACGCCCGATGGAATTGCGTCTGGTGGTTTCTCACCACTCAAGATTCCGCGAGCGTGGCTTCGGTTTGACCGATTCGGAATGCACTTGCACTGCGCCAAAGGTTTTGGCCGTAATTTAGTTCCAATCGCAACTTTTATCGTCGAGTGGGGCGAGGTCACAGACATTCAAAGCGGCAGCTGTGCGACTAACGGAATGACATTCCCGGCAATGGTATTAGGTACTCGAACCATCGGCGAGGTGGCGCTTCCGCTAGTTAGTCCAAAATTAATACCACTTAAGGCTCAAGAGGTCGAGGTGTTGGTGATGCGCGTAAAAAGATTTTTACTTGAGGACAGGCAAGCGTGAAGTCGATCGAAGTGCATCGCGCCAGATTTTATGCATCTAAGTGGAACTTGAGCCCATCGGTTTCTGCCCTTTGGCGCTTCATGAATCAAGAACACACAATCAAAGTCGTGAATTCCGGGGATTGAACTCGCTCTTCGCGCTCATGGACAAGGCGATGTTGGGTTAGAGACCGGTAACGACCTCAGCGAGCGGCTTGCGCTCACGCGGACCGGTCTCCGATTCACGGCGCTCTTCGGGCAAACGGTTGGGGTCTCCCAACGCGCCAACGGCGATGAGTGACACGATCTCCCACGGTTCAGAAACACCGAGCGCAATCGTGAGCGCGTCGACGTCGAACCCACCCATCTGATGAGTCATGTGACCATTCGCGGTCGCTTGGATCGTGAAATGGGCAACGGACTGCCCAAGGTCGTAGCGGGCGTAGGCGTTGTCTCGACCGGAAGCCGTGAGGGTATTGGTGATGGCGACAACCAGCGCGCCGGCATCCGGCGCCCACCCCGCGTTGAAGCCGCTGAGGTCCTCGACGATCTTTCCGAATGTCTCGTCACCACGAAAGCCGACGATGTACCGCCACGGCTGGAGGTTGTTCGCGGATGGCGCCCAACGGGCTGCCTCGAACGCCGGTGCGAGGTCTGCCGGAACGAGGACGGCGGTCGGGTCAAACGAGCGGGGGCTCCAGCGGTTCGCCACGATGTCGTGGATCGGGTGTTCGGTAATTGCGCGCTTGTTCATGATTCCAATTTCTGTCGGGGTGGTCGTTGTTTATGGGGTGTTGCGGGAAACGGTCAGTGAATCGCCATCGGACGCCACATCAACCACAACCGCATCGCCGTCGGAAATGTTCCCGGAAATCAGTGCAGTCGCGAGCCGGTCGTCGATCTCGTGTTGCATAAGTCGGCGAAGCGGGCGTGCCCCATAGATCGGGTCGTACCCGCGTTCAGACAACCACACGCGCGCACCCGGCGTGACGCCGAGTGTGAGGCGGCGGTCCGTGAGTCGACTCGCGAGACGGTCAACGGTGATGTCGACGATTCGTTGCAGGTCGTCGCTCGTGAGTGGCGCAAAAACGACGATGTCGTCGAGGCGATTGACGAACTCTGGTTTGAACGCCTGTCGAACGGTCTCGTTGACCGCGATCTTCTTGTCCTCCCAGGAAAGGTCGGGGTCGACGAGAAAGTTGGAACCCAGATTCGACGTGAGGATGAAGATCGTGTTTCGGAAGTCGACCGTTCGGCCTTGGCCGTCGGTCAGGCGGCCGTCGTCGAAGACCTGCAAGAGCAAGTCGAATACCTCGGGGTGCGCCTTTTCGACCTCGTCGAGAAGGACGACCGAATACGGGCGACGACGAACGGCCTCGGTCAATTGACCGCCCTGTTCGTATCCGACGTAGCCCGGAGGGGCGCCAATCAGGCGCGAGACCGAAAACTTCTCGCCGTATTCGCTCATGTCGATTCGAATGAGCGCCTTTTCGTCGTCGAACAAGTAATCGGCGAGCGCCTTCGCAAGTTCGGTCTTGCCCACGCCGGTCGGTCCGAGGAACAGGAACGAACCGGTCGGTCGGTTGGGGTCCGAGATTCCCGCACGACTGCGGCGCACCGCATCCGACACGGCACGCACGGCGTCTTCCTGTCCGACGAGCCGCTTGGCGAGTTCCTTCTCGAGGCTCAACAACTTTTCGGTCTCGCCCTGCGTCAATTTGTCGACGGGGATTCCGGTCCAGGCCGCGACAACCGAGGCAATGTCGTCCTCGGTGACGCGGTCGTTCACCATGCGGTCACCGACGTGTTCGCCCGATTCGGCGGCCGCGATAGTCGCCTCGATTCCGGGGATGATTTCGTAATTGAGTTTCGACGCCTTCTCGTAGTTGCCCTCGCGCATGGCGAGGTCGAGGTCGATTCGCGCTTCGTTTAGTTTCGTCATGAGATCGCCGACACCCTGAAGCGACGCCTTCTCGGCGTCCCATCGCTTCTGTAATTCGGCAAGCGTCGTGCGCTTGTCGTCGAGTTCACTTCGCAACTTGGACAGTCGTTCCTTGGAGGCCTCGTCCTTTTCCTTTTTGAGCGCGAGTTCTTCGATCGTGAGGCGATCGACGAGTCGACGAAGTTCGTCAATTTCGACGGGGGACGATTCGATTTCCATCTTGAGTCGGCTCGCGGCCTCGTCAATCAGGTCGATGGCCTTGTCCGGAAGCTGACGTGACGTGATGTATCGGTTCGACATCGTTGCCGCCGCAATCAGTGCACTGTCGGCGATCACAACGCGGTGGTGTGCCTCGTATCGTTCTTTGAGCCCACGTAAAATCGCGATGGTGTCTTCGACACTGGGTTCGCCGACGTACACCTGTTGAAACCGGCGTTCGAGCGCCGCGTCCTTTTCGATGTATTCGCGATATTCGTCGAGCGTCGTCGCGCCGATGAGGCGCAGTTCGCCGCGGGCCAGCATCGGTTTGAGCATGTTCGCCGCGGCGACGCTGCCTTCACCTCCACCCGCTCCCATGAGGGTGTGGAGTTCGTCGATGAACGTGATGACACGGCCGTCGGACTCGTCGATTTCCTTGAGGACAGCCTTGAGTCGTTCCTCGAATTCACCGCGATATTTTGCGCCCGCGATGAGCGCGGCAAGGTCGAGTGAGACGATTTCCTTGCCCTTGAGGCTGTCGGGGACGTCCCCCGCGATGATTCGCTGTGCGAGCCCCTCGACGACGGCGGTCTTTCCGACTCCCGGTTCACCGATGAGTACGGGGTTGTTTTTGGTTCGACGCGTGAGCACCTGTGTGATGCGGCGAATCTCGGCGTCACGACCGATGACGGGGTCGAGTTTTCCTGTTTGAGCGATGGCGGTGAGATTCACGCCGTATTGTTCGAGCGCTGTTTTCTGTTCGTCTTGGGTGGACGGAGCACCCTGCATGTTTGCCATGGTTTTCTCCCTCTTGCCTAGCGGTCACGCCAGGGGAACGGTCGCCAGACGACGACCTGATTGGATTTCTGTGAGCGGGTTCCGGCACGAAGCGGGACGACCTCGCCGCCCGTTCCCGCCGCGAATACGCGACTTCCGGGACGCGCGATGAGCGCATCGGCCAACATCGACTCGAGTTCACGGACACGATGCGAGAGGTCCGTGACGGTGTTCTCGAGTTCCAGGATTCGCCGAATTCCTTCGAGGTTGAGCCCCTCGTTGGATAGCCGCTGAACTTCGCGCAACTGAACGATGTTTCGCATGGAATAACGGCGGGTGCGGCCCGCGGTACGACCGGGCGAGACGAGCCCGAGACGGTCATATTGGCGAAGTGTCTGTGGGTGCATCCCCGCCAGTTCCGCCGCGTGGGCGATGGAAAAAATCGGATCGTCTTCTGTGAACACAGGTCCCCCTAGAGGCTCGCCTTGCCATAGAGCAGATCACGAGGATTGTGACCCTCGTTGAGGTGCGCGAATTCTTCGACGAGTTTCTTGGTCTTGTCCGAAATCAAGTCGGGCGTGACGATGAGGATTGTCGCGAGCAAATCGCCACGTTTTCCCTTCACCGACACGCCTCGATTACGGACCCGCAACACGCGCCCGCTCGGAGTGTTCGCGGGGACTTTCACCTTCACGCGGTCACCTTCGAGTGTCGGCACTTCGATGGTGGCACCCAGAATCGCTTCGGGAATGGTGACGGGAATGTCGACCCGAAGGTGTTCGCCGTCGCGATCGAAAACTGGGTGGTCACGGACGGTGACGGTGATCACGAGGTCGCCGGCGGCTCCGCCCGTCATCGATGATTCACCCTTACCTCGGACGCGAATCTTTTGCTTGTCGTTCACGCCGGCGGGAATGCCGATTTGCAACGGTTTCGCTCCGCGAATATCGAGGCTGACCTCGCCGCCCTGAATCGCGGTGCGGAAGTCGATGGTGATGTTCGCCGTGAGATCGGCGCCCTTTCGGGCGCTCGTTCGGGGCTGGCCCGTGAAACCTCCGCCACCACCAAACATTCCACCGAAGATGTCCTCGGGGTTCTGTTGGAAGCGCACGCGCTGTCCGCCACCGCCAAACAGATTCCCGAACACGTCGTCGAAGCCGCCGGGGCCGTTTCCGCTCGAGGTAAATCGCGCTCCACCGCCCATCGCGCGAATCTGGTCGTATTCCTGGCGCGTTGCCGTGTCGGACAGGACCGTATACGCCTCGCTGATTTCTTTGAATCGCGCCTCGGCCTTGGCATCGCCCGGGTTGGAATCAGGGTGAAACTGGCGTGCCAGTTTTCGATACACCTTCTTCAGTTCCGCGTCGGACACGTCCTTCGAGACGCCGAGGACGGCGTAAAAGTCTTTGTCGAACCAGTCTTGACTTGCCATGGGCGTCCCTCCTTCGACTACTCGGCCGGTGCAGCGACAGCGACCTTGGCGGGTCGAATCAGTCGATCACCCAGCGTGTAACCCACCTCGACGACATCCGCGACGGTCTCGCTCGTTGCGCCTTCGGTAGGAAGTTTCACGATTGCCTCGTGGCGATTCGGGTCGAATGCTTCGCCGACCTCGCCGACCGCAGCCAAACCGAAACGTCCGAAACCCGTTCGAATCTTTTGCGCAACGATTTCCAGCGGGCTTCCCGCCAAATCACCGTGGGCTTCGGCGCGATTGAGGTCGTCCATCGCCGGAAGAACAGCGCGAATCACTTCGGCGATGACGGCGTCGCGGTTCGCGGCGCGGTCACGTTCGACCCGGGTTCGAAAGTTCGCGAGTTCCGCCTCGGCCCGAGCGGCCCGATCGCGATATTCCTCGACCAGGTTGCGCTCGACCTCACCGAGCATCGACTCGAGGAGTTCCTCGGCGTTCTGCTCGGCGGCTTCGTCCGCGAGGCTGGGTTCCTCCGCTGACTCGACCGATTCCTCGGCGTCGTCAGTCGGAGGGACCTGCTCGTCGTTGTTCTCTGTGTTGTCCGACATGGTTACTTGGTCGTGTCCTTGTCGTCCTCGTCGTCGACAACCTCGGCGTCGATGATGTCCTCATCGTCTTTGGTTGACTCTGGCGCTTCGTCCGCCGCGGCGTCACCCTGGTTCGCGTAAATCGCCTCACCGAGCTTGCCCTGGCTTGCCTGGAGTTTCTCGACGGCGGAGTCAACCGCAGCGTCGTCCGTTCCCGCGAGAGCCGTCTTGAGCGCGTCGACGTCGGCACGAACCTCGGACTTGACGTCGTCGGGAAGCTTGTCGTCGTTTTCTTCAAGAAGCTTCTCGACCGAATACGCCATCTGCTCGGCGACGTTTCGCTTCTCCGCGGTTTCACGTCGGGCGTGGTCCTCGGCGGCGTGTTCTTCCGCTTCGCGAACCATGCGCTCGATGTCTTCCTTCGCGAGCGAGGAACCACCGGTGATCGTCATCGACTGTTCCTTGTTCGTTCCCTTGTCCTTTGCGGACACGTGGACGATTCCGTTGGCGTCGATGTCGAACGTGACCTCGATCTGCGGAACACCGCGAGGAGCGGGCGCGATACCGGTCAACTCGAAGTTTCCGAGCGACTTGTTATCGCGCGTGAAGTCGCGCTCGCCCTGGAACACCTGAATCGAGACGGACGGCTGGTTGTCGTCGGCGGTCGTGAAGGTCTCGGATCGCTTGGTCGGGATGGCCGTGTTGCGCTCGATGAGCTTGGTCATGATTCCGCCCTTAGTTTCGATTCCGAGGCTCAGGGGAGTCACGTCGATGAGCAGAACGTCCTTGCGCTCGCCCATGAGGACACCGGCCTGAAGTGACGCACCGACCGCGACGACCTCGTCGGGGTTGACGCCCTTGTTGGCGTCTTTACCCGCGAGTTTCTTGACGAGTTCGGCGACCGCCGGCATACGCGTCGATCCACCAACGAGAACAACGTGGTCGATGTCCGACACCTTGATCTTGGCTTCCTTGATGACGTCGTCGAAGGGCTTCTGCGTGCGCTTCAGCAGGTCCGCGGTCAGTTCTTCGAACTTCGCTCGCGTGATGGTCTCGTCGAGGTTGGCAGGGCCGTTCTCGGTGAGAGACAGATACGGAAGTTGAACGGTCGCACTCATCGAGGACGAGAGTTCCTTCTTGGCCTGCTCGGCCGCTTCCTTGAGTCGTTGCTTGGCGATCTTGTCGCCCGACACGTCAACGCCGGTCGTTTCCTTGAACTGCTTCGCAAGGTAGTCGACGAGGCGCTCGTCCCAGTCGTCACCACCGAGTCGATTGTCTCCCGCGGTTGCACGAACCTGAATCGTGCTGAAGTCGTCGTCCTTGCCCACTTCGAGAAGTGACACGTCGAACGTTCCACCACCGAGGTCAAATACGAGGATGAGTTCGTCTTCTTTACCCTTATCAAGCCCGTACGCGAGCGCAGCGGCGGTGGGCTCGTTGATGATGCGAAGAACATTGAGGCCCGAGATTTCGCCGGCTTCTTTTGTTGCCTGGCGCTCGGCGTCGTTGAAGTACGCGGGAACGGTGATGACCGCGTCCGTCACTTTTTCGCCGAGGTAGGTTTCGGCGTCGCGCTTGAGCTTGCCGAGGATTCGCGCCGAGATTTCCTGGGCGGTGTACTTCTTGTCATCGACGTCTTGCGTCCAGGTGGTTCCCATGTGGCGCTTGACCGATGCGATGGTTCGATCGACGTTCGTGACGGCCTGGCGCTTCGCAGTTTCACCGACGAGCACCTCGCCGTCCTTCGTGAACGCGACGATCGACGGAGTCGTGCGGAATCCTTCCGCGTTAGCGATGACGGTGGGTTCTCCACCTTCGAGGACCGCGACGACCGAGTTGGTCGTTCCGAGGTCGATTCCAACAGCTCGTGCCATTGTGTCTTTCCTTCCCGCCGTTGCCGGCGATGTTTCGGTTTGGTGTGAAAGTCTCGCGGTGGCCGCCA